>NZ_JBXASO010000003.1:0-260202 GCF_058809375.1 Brevundimonas sp. GW821-FHT10E09
TAGACCTCAGGAATGAGGGGTCCTTATTCGACGCCGATCACACCGCTAACGGGGTCCCTTTTCCACGCCGATCCACAGCGGTTGGTCGTCGAGTTTCAAAAATTGGATGAACGCGCCGACCGGTGGCGATACCCGACCGACCTGAAAGGCAAAGCGCACCGGGGCGTCAGCGTCGACCTTGATCGGCTCTATCAGGCTCATGCCATGATCACCGGCTGGTGCGATTGGGCGAGCGTCGAGGCTGAACAGCACCATCTCCATCTAAGCGGGGGCTGTTGATGGCCGAGCGGTGCCACTGTGCAATGGATCGAGATCGGATAGCTCCTCGGCGCGAGACCAACCCTCGGCCACCGCCCGTCGTCTTGAGCGACCGCTAGCGGTGGCTGGCGGATATCAGCTAGCTTAGCTGGCAACCACTGTCCTTGGACACAGACGTCAAGCGGACATGCTGGGTATTGGCGAGGACCGGGGGATATAATGGACCTGAATGAAGCGCTGCGATTGGCGCAGAGCGTGGTGAGCAACCCGCTGTTTCTAACCATTCTGACACTAGTGCTCACTCCGCTTATTGCCACACATTTCAGCCTCAGAGCATTCCGACTGCAATCGAAAGAGCTGCTCGACGCGGCCATCACATGGCAGTGGGATTACGACGCTGGCCCGATGACAGAAGAGCCGTTCTTGGCGATCCAGAATCGATCCTCCGTCCCGGCGTTCTTGGTCCAGGCGAGCTTGCTGAAGGGAGTCCTGATACGCACCGAAGCGGCTCGCTACGCTTTCAGCTATCCGGACATAACGGATGGCAACTTCCCGCTCCGGGTCACTACTGCTGGCGTGACGTCATTCCCGTTGGCCAAATCTATCGCCGACCAAGCCGTGCTAGGAGCGCCCTGGTACAGCCGCGTGGCTGGCTTTCTCCTGCGCCGGCCCTACCTCTGGCTAGAGGTTCGGACGATTAGTGGTCACCGGCTCGTCATCAGTGCGAATGACATGACTTCATTCCAGGCGCGACCACTCTGGCTGCAAGGTCGATGGATTCCCGTGCCGACGCTGGAAGGATGAAGCTGGAGAAGCCCAAGGAATAGCGGGATGGCTCGCATCATGTGGGCCAGTTGATAGCCGTCGGTGGGTCCGCAATGGGTCGAGGCCGTGTAAAAACGTGCTGAGCGACGGCGGGGCGGAGGTTGAGACGAAGCGCAGGACGCCTCCTGCTCAGGCCCTGATCGCCTCCATCAACGGCTTGGTCCCCAGCACAGCCATCACCCGCTTCATGTTGTAGGCCAGGATGTGGAGGCTGATCTCGGTCTTCACGTTGGGCAGGCGCTTCATCAGGAAGTGGGTGTGGCCCATCCAGGCTTTGATCGTGCCGAACGGGTGTTCGACCAGGCTTCGCCGTTCGCGCATGGCTCGAGGCCTCAGGTCCATCCGGGCCTGGAGCGCATCGATCACCGCTTCATGCTCCCACCGCGTGACCTTTCGTTCGACCGCAGGCGTGCACTGAGCCTTGATGCTACAGCCTGTGCAACTGGCCCGATCCCAGTATCGATGCAGCGTCATGCCCTTCTCGACGACGGTCATGTGGTACGGAAGCAGGGAGCCGGCCGGGCAGCGGTAGACGTCTTGATCAGGCAGATAGACGAAGTCCTGCTTGCCGAAGCGTCCATTCGCCTTTGCGCCTGACGTCAGGGTCTTTGGCACGAAGGGCGTCGCGCCCAAGGCCTCGCAGGCCAGGATTTCCTCGCCGGAGAAGTAGCCCCGGTCCGCCAGCACATCGAGCGCGTCCACGCCCATGGCGTCCTTGGCCTGACCGGCCATGTTCGCCAGCTGCTGCCGGTCGGAGCCGGTCATGATCACCTCGTGGGCGACGATCAGGTGGTGTTCGCCCTCGACGGCGGACTGGACGTTGTAGCCGACGATCCCGCTGCCACGACCCGACGTCGCCATGGCGCGGGCGTCAGGATCCGTCAGGGAGACCTGGCCATCAGGCGCCGCCTCAACCTCGGCCTCCATGACCTTCAGCATCGCCATCTGGGCGCGTAGCCGATCAATCTTCTCGATCAGCCGACCCGACCGCGCCTCAACGGCCTCGCCCTCATGGCGATCGGCCGTGTCCAGGTCCTGGAGATAGCCGGCGATGTGCTCGGCGACCTGTTCGATCCGTCGCTTGACCTTGTAGGCGGTGAAATTCTTGTCGCGCGTGTTCACGGCTTTGAACTTTGAGCCATCGATGGCGACCAGCGCCGATCCGAACAGGCCCAGCTGACGACACAGCACCACGAACCGGGCGCAGGCCGCCTGGATCGCCGAGGCGTTCTCGCGGCGGAAGTCGGCGATGGTTTTGTGATCCGGCGCCAGCCGCCCCGTCAGCCACATCAGCTCGACGTTGCGCTGCGCCTCGCGCTCCAGCCGCCGGCTCGACTGCACCTTGTTCAGATAGCCGTAGACGTAGAGCTTCAGCAGCATGGCCGGGTGATAGGCCGGTCGGCCCGTCGCCGCCGGCGTCATCCCCTCGAAGCCCAGGCCCTTCAGGTCCAATTCATCGACGAAGACGTCGACCACCCGGACTGGATTGTCCTCGGCCACATAGTCGTCGAGACATTCGGGAAGCAGCGTCGGCTGCCGGCGATCTGCACCCTGAACGAAGCGGCTCATACCCACCTCCTGCTGACCTCAGGAGGCTACCCTAATTCGCTCCATACCAAGGCGTTTTCACACAGCCTCAGTCGGGAGCCGTCTTAGGCTAGCGACCGGAAAGCCGATCAGCGCCCTCTGACGAGGTCCGGATTGTCGCACGATCGCGGCTGCTAAGCTCCAGTAGCAGCCGGCCAAGGGCGTCCAAAAACTGACGGTGGGCGCTGTCTGTGTTCGACCGATTTACGCCGTCCCCTCCGCCACCATCGACCGGGCGACGGCTTCGGCCACCTTGATGCCGTCGACGGCGGCCGACAGGATGCCGCCGGCGTAGCCGGCGCCTTCGCCGGCAGGGAAGAGGCCGCGCACGTTCAGGCTCTGGAAGTCGGCGCCGCGGGTCATTCGGATCGGGGATGAACTGCGGGTTTCGACCCCCGTCAGAACCGCCTGGGCGTCGTCGTAGCGGGCGATCTTGCGGCCGAAGACGGGCAGGGCCTCGCGCATGGCGGCGATCACATAGTCGGGCATCAGGGGCGCCAGGTCGGTCGGGCGGACGCCCGGTTTGTAGCTGGGGACGACCTCGCCCAGCGCGGTCGAGGGGCGGCCCGCCAGGAAGTCGCCGACCAGCTGGCCCGGCGCGAAATAGTCCCCGCCGCCGGCCGCATAGGCGCGGGTCTCCAGATCCCGTTGCAGTTCGATGCCGGCCAGCGGGTGGTCGCTCCCGTAATCCTCGGGCGAGATGCCGACCACGAAGCCGGAGTTGGCGTTGCGCTCGTTGCGCGAATACTGGCTCATGCCGTTGGTCACGACGCGGCCGGGCTCGCTGGTGGCCGCGACCACGGTGCCGCCCGGGCACATGCAGAAGCTGTAGACGGTGCGGCCGTTCGAGCAGTGGTGCGAGAGCGTATAGGCCGCCGCGCCCAGATCAGGGTGGCCGGCGCAGGGGCCGAACATGGCCCGGTCGATCCACGACTGCGGATGCTCGATGCGGAAGCCGATCGAGAACGGCTTGGCCTCGATATGGACGCCGCGGTCGTAGAGGGTCTGGAAGGTGTCGCGCGACGAATGGCCGATGGCGAAGACGACGTGGTCGGCCTCCAGCGTCTCGCCGGTGTGCAGGCGCACGCCCCGGAGGGCGCCCTTGTCGAGATCGATGTCCGTGACCCGGTGCTCGAAGCGGTACTCGCCGCCCAGCCGTTCGATCTTCTCGCGCATGGCCTCGACCATGGTCACCAGGCGGAAGGTGCCGATGTGCGGGTGGGCCTCGGTGAGGATTTCCTCCGGCGCCCCGGCCGCGACGAATTCGGTCAACACCTTGCGGGCCAGGAAACGCGGATCCTTGATCTGGCTGTAGAGCTTGCCGTCGGAGAAGGTGCCCGCGCCGCCCTCGCCGAACTGCACGTTGGATTCCGGGTCCAACTTGCTGCTCCGCCACAGGCCCCAGGTGTCCTTGGTCCGCTGCCGAACCACCTTGCCGCGGTCGAGGATGATCGGCTTAAACCCCATCTCGGCCAGGATCAGCCCGGCGAACAGGCCGCACGGCCCGGCCCCGATTACGACCGGCCGCAGGCGCTCGGTCCTGGGCGCAACCGCGACCGGGCGATAGGCGACGTCCGGCGTCGGCGCCACGTGGACGTCGTCCGCAAGGCGGGCCAGCACCGCCGCTTCATCCCTCACCTCGACGTCGAGGATGTAGACTTTCAGAATCGCGGATTTTCTGCGGGCGTCGTGCGCCCGCTTCCATATCGACCAGGAGATAAGATCGTGCGGCGGCACGCCCAGGCGGGCGGCGATCGCGGCGGGCAAGGCCTCCGGCGGGTGGTCGAGGGGCAGTTTGAGTTCTGACAGGCGCAACATCCGGGGCGTTCTAGCCGGTCGAGTCTTTGGATCCTAGGCGCAAGGCCCAGGATGACGGACGTGGGCGTGGGCGTCCCCTTCAATCCGCTCCCGACTTGTGGCCCTTCCAGTCGAACAACTCCTCCAGCACCTGAACCGCCTGACCGCGTTCGGACGCCAGGTCGGGGTCGCGGTTGAGGATCAGGCGGGCGTCGTCGGCGGCGGCCAGCATCAGGGACCGGTGGCGGATCGGGTCGGCGAAACGGTAGGCGGGGAAGCCGCTCTGTTTCAGGCCCAGGGGGTCGCCGCCGCCGCGCAGGCGGAAGTCTTCCTCGGCGATGACGAAGCCGTCCTCGGTGCGGCGCAGGGTCTCGAGGCGTTCCTTGGCGGTTTCTCCGAGAGCGCCGTCCTGGCCGCCGTACAGCAGGATGCAGGAACTGGCCTTCGAGCCGCGACCGACGCGGCCGCGCAACTGGTGCAACTGGGCCAGGCCGAAGCGGTCGGCGTGTTCGATGACCATGATGGAGGCGTTGGGCACGTCCACCCCGACCTCGACCACGGTGGTGGCGACCAGCAGGGGGAGGCGGCCGTCGGCGAAGTCGGCCATGACGGCTTCGCGCTCGGCGCCGGGCATCTGGCCGTGGGCCAGGCCGACCTCGACCCCCAGCAGGCGGCGCAGGTCGTCGGCGCGGTCGACGGCGGCGGCGAGGTCGATGGCTTCGGATTCGGCGACCAGGGGGCAGATCCAATAGGCCTGGGCGCCGGCGTCCAGCGCCGTCTTCAGCCGGGCGGCGACCTCGCCGATGCGGGCCAGGGGGACGACGGCGGTGGTGACGGGGGTGCGGCCGGGCGGTTTCTCCATCAGGCGACTGACCTCCAGCTCGCCGTACTGGGTCAGCTCAAGCGTGCGGGGGATGGGGGTGGCCGACATGGTCAGCAGGTGGACGGCGCCGAGGCGCGGATCACCCTTGGCCTGGAGCCGCTGGCGCTCGCTGACGCCGAACCGGTGCTGTTCGTCGATGACGGCCAGGGCCAGGCGGTCGAAGCGGACGGCGTCCTGGAACAGGGCGTGGGTGCCGATGGCGACCTGGGCGTGACCGGAGGCCAGGGCTGCCAGTTTCTCGCGCCGCTGGCCGTTGGTGTCGCGGCCGGTGAGCAGGACGGAGGCGACGCCGGCCGCCTCCAGCAGGGGGCCGAGTTTCTCGTAGTGCTGGCGGGCCAGGATTTCGGTCGGGGCCATCAAAGCGGACTGGAAGCCGCTGGAGGCCGCGTCGGCCAGGGCCAGGGCTGCGACGGCGGTCTTGCCCGAGCCGACGTCGCCCTGAAGCAGCCGGCCCATCTGTTTGCCGGAGGCCAGGTCGCGGCGGATTTCGGCGACGGCCTGGGCCTGGGCGTTGGTCAGGGTGAAGGGCAGGGCCTGGAGCAGGTGGTCTGAGGCGGAGCCGGGGGCGATGACGGGCGAGGGCTTGATCTCGCGGGCGCGACGGCGGCGGGCCAGGGCCAGCTGATGGGCCAGGAATTCGTCATAGGCCAGGCGCTGGCGGGCGGGGGCGTCGGGCGTCAGGTCCAGCTCGCCCGCCGGGGCGTGCAGGGCGTCCAGGGCGGCGCGCCAGGACAGCCAGTTCTGCTTCTTCAGCCAGGCGGGGTCCTGCCATTCCGGCAGGTCGGGGGCGGCGGGCAGGGCGGCCTGGACCAGTTTGCGCAGCTGGCGCGAGGTCAAGCCCTGGGTCGCCGGATAGACGGGTTCGGAGGCCGGGATGTCGGCGGCCTTGTCCAGGGTGACGATGTCCGGGTGGACGATCTGGACCTCGCCGTTGAAGCGTTCGACCTTGCCCGAGACCAGCCGGGTCTCGCCGCGCGGCAGCAGCCGGTCGATATGCTGGGGCGAGCCGCCGAACCAGACCAGGTGAACGAAGCCGGTCGCGTCGCTGGCGCGGACCTTCAGCGGGGCGCCGGGGCGGCTGGGGACGAACAGGCGGTCGATGACGATCTCGAAGATCCCGACCTCGCCGTCCACGGCGGTCGCGGCCTCCATGGGCCGGCGCACGATGACGCCCGAGGGGCTGAGGAAGACCAGATCGCGCACCAGCGGCCCCGCCACCTTATGCACCAGGGGCAGGATGCGGGGGCCCACGCCCTTCAGGCTGGAGACCTCGGCGAACAGGGGAAAGAGAATCTGCGGACGCATCGCCGGGAACATAGCGTGACCATGACGGGTGGCGAAGTCCGTTCAGGAAGGCTATCTGCGCTTCTTCCATTCCGGGTGCGCGATCGCGCGCCGCGCGGCGGCTCTCTGCTTGAGCGCACCTGGCATATTCAACGGGCAAGGATCCTTGTGACCGACATCGACGCGCATCCCCAAGACGACAGTGGCGACCAGGCGGCCCTGGAGCGCAAACAGCGGCTGGGCCGAATCCAGTTCCGGTCCTGGCGGCGCGGCTTCCGCGAGGCCGATATGGTGCTGGGCCCCTTCTCGGACCAGGTGGCGCCGACCCTGACGGACGCTGAACTGGACCAGCTCGAGCTGCTGATCGACGAGGAGGATCAGTGGCTCTACGGCTGGATCATCGAACGTGACCCGACGCCGCCCGAGTTCGAGACGCCGGTGATGGCCAAGGTCCGCGCCTTCATGCGCGAGCATGTGGCCGCAGAGGTCGGCAAGGGCATCGGCTGATGGATCAACAGGTCACTGTGCAGCACCGCACCGACGCTGATCTGGGCGGGGCGCCCGAGGGGCTGGACGCCCTGGTCGTCGCCGAGCGGATCAAGGCCAGCGGCGGGGTCGGCGTCTTCGTGGCGCGCGATTATCAGCGGTCGGGCGGGTTTGTTCAGGCGTTCCGCTTCTTCTCGCAAGATATCGAAATTCTTGAATATCCGGCCTGGGACTGCCTGCCCTATGACCGGCTGAGCCCGACGGCGGGGATCGCCGCCCAGCGGATGGCGACCCTGACGCGGCTGGCCCAGCGCAAGACGGGGGACGCGCCGGTTCTGGTGGTCACGACCGTCGGCGCGGCCATGCAGAGGACGCCGCCCAGGTCGGTGACGACCCAGGCGGGGTTCGAGACCAAGGTGGGGCGCGATCTGGATATCCAGGCGCTGGAGCGGTATTTCGCCGCCAACGGCTATGTCCGGGCCTCGACCGTGTCGGAGCGGGGCGAGTTCGCCGTGCGGGGCGGGGTGGTGGATGTGTACCCGCCGGGCTTCGAGGAGCCGGTGCGGCTGGACATGTTCGGATCGGAACTTGAGTCGATCCGCACCTTCGATCCCGAGACCCAGAGATCGACGGGTCAGATGACGGCGGTGTCGCTGGCGCCCGTGTCGGAGGCGTTGCTGGATGCGGAGGCGATTTCGCGCTTCCGCACTGGCTATCTGAAGCTGTTCGGGGCGCCGGGCGACGATCCCCTGTATGCGACCATCAGCGAGGGCGCGCGGCGTCAGGGGATGGAGCAGTGGCTGCCGCTGTTCTACGAGACGCTGGATTCGCTGTTCGACTATCTGCCGGATCAGGCGCAGATCTTCCTCGACAATCAGGCCGAGAGCGCGCGGGCCGAGCGGTGGGACCTGATCGCTGACGCCTATGAGGGGCGGACGGAAGCGTCGAAAACCAAAGGGCACGCGGCGGCCAATCGCGCCCTGCCGCCCCGGTCGCTGTATCTGGACGCCGGCGACTGGAACCAGGCCCTGGCGGGGCGGGCCGTGCGGCGGTTTACGCCGTTCTCGGGCGGCGGCGAGGACGCCGGCGGCCGGCTGGGCCGGACCTTTGCGGCCGAGCGGTCGCAGGACAGCGTCAACCTGTTCGAGGCGGTGGCGGCCCATGCGGCGGCGCTGAAGGCCGACGGCAAGCGGGTGCTGTTCGCCTCGTGGACCGAAGGCTCGTCTGAGCGGCTGGCGACCATGCTGGCCGACCACGGCCTGGATCATATCGTCGCCGTGCGCGACTGGGCTGACGCGCTGGCCGCGCCGAAGGATCTGTATCTGCGCGGCGTCCTGCCGGTCGAGCATGGGTTTGCGACGGATGATGTCGCGGTCATTTCCGAGACCGACATCCTGGGCGACCGACTGGCGCGGCCGCGCAAGAAGCGGCGGGCCTCGAACTTCCTGGCCGAGGCCTCGGCCCTGACCACTGGCGACCTGGTGGTGCACCTGGATCACGGTATCGGGCGGTATGAGGGGTTGAAGACGCTGGAGATCCAGCAGGCGCCGCACGACTGCCTGGAGCTGTTGTACGCCGGTGAGAGCAAACTCTATCTGCCGGTTGAAAACATTGATCTTCTGACCCGGTACGGCACGGACGCCGATGGGGTGCAGCTGGACAAGCTGGGCGGCGCCGGCTGGCAGGCGCGCAAGTCAAAGGCCAAGGAGCGCCTGCGGGCCATGGCCGAGGGGCTTATTGCGCTCGCCGCCAAGCGGGCGCTGCGCGAGACCGACGCGGTCGTGCCGCCGCCGGGCCTGTTCGCCGAATTCTGCGCCCGCTTCCCCTATGAGGAGACGGACGACCAGCTGAACGCCATCGGCGACGTGCTGGAGGATCTGGGCAAGGGCACGCCGATGGATCGTCTGATCTGCGGCGACGTCGGCTTCGGCAAGACGGAGGTGGCGCTGCGGGCCGCCTTCGTCGTGGCCATGACGGGGCAGCAGGTGGCCATTGTGGCGCCGACGACCCTGTTGGCGCGTCAGCACTACAAGACCTTCACCGAACGGTTCGCCGGCTGGCCGGTCAAGGTGCGGCAGCTGTCGCGGATGGTCGGGTCCAAGGAGGCGTCAGAGACGCGGGCGGGGCTGAAGGACGGCTCGGTGGAGATCGTCGTCGGCACCCATGCGGTGCTGTCCGAACAGGTCGGCTTCCGCGACCTGGGCCTGGTCATCGTCGACGAGGAGCAGCATTTCGGCGTCAAGCACAAGGAGAAGCTGAAGTCGCTGCGCGCCGACGTTCACCTGCTGACCCTGACCGCCACGCCGATCCCGCGCACTCTGCAAATGGCCCTGTCGGGCATTCGCGAGATGTCGATCATCGCCACCCCGCCGGTCGATCGTCTGGCGGTGCGGACCTATGTGACGCCGTGGGATCCGGTGCTGGTGCGCGAGGCCCTGCTGCGCGAGAAATATCGCGGGGGTCAGGCCTATTATGTCGCGCCGCGCCTGAAGGACCTGCCCGCCATCGAGAAATTCCTGCGCGAGCAGGTGCCCGAGGTGAAGTTCGTCGTCGGCCACGGCCAGATGTCGGCGACCCAGCTGGAGGAGGTGATGAGCGCCTTCTACGAGGGGGAGTACGACGTGCTGGTCTCGACCACCATCGTCGAGAGCGGGCTGGATATTCCGACGGCCAATACGCTGGTCGTGCACCGCGCCGACATGTTCGGCCTGGCGCAGCTGTATCAGATCCGGGGCCGGGTCGGCCGCTCCAAGGCGCGGGCCTTCGCCTATCTGACCACGGACGCGGTGAAGCCGATGACCCTGTCGGCCGAGCGGCGGTTGCAGGTCTTGCAGTCGCTGGACAATCTAGGCGCCGGCTTCCAGCTGGCCAGCCACGACCTGGACCAGCGCGGCGGCGGCAATCTTCTGGGCGACGAACAGTCGGGCCATATCCGCGAGGTCGGCGTCGAACTGTACCAGCAGATGCTGGAAGACGCGGTCGCCGAGCTGCGCGAGAAGGGCGAGGGGGCCAATGTGGATCGTGGCTGGTCGCCGTCGATCAACGTCGGGGCTTCCGTCCTGATTCCAGAGGAATACGTCCCGGACCTGAACGTCCGTCTCAGCCTGTATCGCCGCCTGTCCGACGCGGAACAGGCCGAGGATCGCGAAGCCCTGGCCGCCGAACTGATCGACCGGTTCGGCCCCCTGCCGGACGAGGCGCAGCAGCTTCTGAAGATCGTCGGCATCAAGTCGAACTGCCGTCGGGCCTGTATCGAAAAGATCGACATCGGGCCGAGGGGCGCGGTGCTGACCCTGCGCGACAACAGCTTCCCCAATCCCATTGGATTGGTTGGACTGATTCAGAAGAACCAGGCCTTCTGGAAGATCCGGCCAGATCAGAAGATCGTGGTGTCGGGCGACTGGCCGACGGCGGAAGAGCGGCTGAAGGTGGCGGAGCGGATCACGGCCGATCTGGCGCGGGTGGCGGGGGCGTAGGCCCCGCCGCAGTGCGTTCTATCAACCGGACGTCGGCGTTCAGCGTTGTGGGATTTTGCTTTCAGCCGTTTGGACAAACTCGTTCCATTTGGCGTCAGTTTGTGGCGTCCGGGACAACACAGATGAGAAATTCTCTGCCGCACTATCGCACCCGCTGCGAATGCGGTCGGCCCATGCACGCAGTTCGGTTCTAGACTTTGCGCTAGCTCGGAATGAGCGGATGAGGTCCGCCTCGAACTGATCAGTGCTCGCTTCCATGACTGCTATAGGATCTTCACCTTGTGGGATTGCTATGGTGTCTTGCAGGATGAGAGCCGATTGCCAACGCTGCAACTGCTGCTCATTCAATCGCCATCCATAGGCCGCACAGGTACTAAACCAGCCTCGGAGATGTCCGAGTTCAGCAAACGAAGTAGGGGCTTCGCTCGCGGGATGTGCCTGAAGTAGGATTGCTAGTGCAGCTGCTGCTATCATGACTTCTCTCTTCTAGGCAGGTGCGGGGCGCTTATTCTATTTTGTCTGGCGGTAAACAGCTAGCATTCCGCACATCGTCGGAACATCAGGCATACAGTCGACTCCTACCGCGTCTTGTCGAACAGATCGGCGGAGGCGCGTTCCAGCAGGGCGGCGGCGCTTTCGTTCGGCTGCATCTCGGCGGCGCCCACGTCGAATTCGGCGACGAAGGGGGAGCGGTCGGGACCGGCGTCGAAGGCGGTGCAGCCGATGACGGCGGCGATGCGCTCCGCCGCCAGGCGTGCGGCCTCGCCCCGGGTCGCCGGCAGGGCCAGGGCGAAGACTTCCTTGGCCAGGCGGGCGGGCGTGTCCTCGACCCGGACCAGCCGCGAGACCATGGCGCCGATCTGAGGCATGGCCCGATCCAGCCAGCCGCCCTGCCGCGCCCCGGCCACGGCCTCGTTCTCCTTCACGCGCAGCACGCAGACCGACAGGGGGCGGCGACGGGCGCGTGAGGCGTCGGCGACGCGCGCCAGATGGGCGGCGAACAATTCAGGCGTGAACAGGCCGGTCGAGGCGTCCATTTCCGCCAGCGCCCGGACCGAATCCAGAGCCTTGCGAATGGTCAGATGACGTCGGTGAGACCCCGCCAGGGCCAGAAGCCGCTCGGCCGTCTCATCCTCGGGCGTGTCGGCGGTGGCGACGTCGGCGAAGCCCCGATTGAACAGTTCGTCGAGACCGATCTCGTTGCCGTCCCGGAGATAGAGCATCAGGGGAATGTGGTAGAGGCGGGTGTTGCGCTTCATGCCCGAGGCGATCGACAGGGCCGGGGCGTGGTCCTTGGCGCCCCACAGGACGGCGGCGTCGAACGGACTTTCGTGCAGATAGTCGAAAGCGGTGTAGGGGGTGGGCGCAGCGACGACCTCGACGCCGGAGGCGGTGAGGGCGTTGGACAGGGCCAGAAACCGGCGCTCGGCCACGCCGGCGGCCAGGACGCGCAGCGGCGCCCGTTCGTCGCCGCCGGCCTCAAGATCAATGCCGCGAGCGGCGAAGGTGGCGCGGCGCAGATGGAATTCTTCTTCGGCTATCGCGGCGCGGGTCATCTGCTCCAGCCTCAGCGCCGCCTGGGCGGGGTGGGGCGGCAGCGTCACGGCCAGATCCGCGTCCATGACGGAACCGCGCGGCGCGCCGACAACCATGATCGGCAGACTGCGCGGCTCGGCCGCAGACCGCAGCCGCGCCACGACGTCGTCGGTGAGCGAATCGAAATCGACCACGGCGGCGTCCAGCGGGAAGTCCTGCAAGACAGCCTCGGCCGACGTCAGGTCGCGAGCGGTGACGGTGGTCCAGCCGAGGGCGTCCAGCCCAGCCACCAGCGGCCCGAGCCGACCGTCCTGGGCCGCCAGGATCAATACACGCGCATCGAAAGCCAAGTTGGTCGTCTCCCCCGGACGTCGCAGCGCCCATAGCCCCTTGAAGGCCGCGGGACCATAGCGATGCGTCCCTTAACGAAGCAATGTCTTGGCGTGGGGCGACGGGGAAAAGTGGGGCTCGCGCGGATGGTGTTTTCCTTGCCGATGGAATGGTCTAGGTTTCGCCGCCTGTTCAACGGTTGTGGGAACCGGCTTGAGTGATCACCTGACCCGATCGGTACTGAAGGCGCCTGGATTCTGGGGCGGTCTTTCGGTGCGCGCCTTCACCCGCAGCTGGGGGCGTGACGTCATGCTCTACACCGGCGGCGTGTCATTCTTCGCCCTTCTGGCCGTGTTTCCCGCCATCGCCATTCTGATCGGTTTCTACAAGCTGGGTCTGTCGATCAATGAGGTCAGCGCTCAGGCCGCCGCCCTTTCGGACCTGTTGCCTCGGGCGGCCCAGACGATATTCCGCGATGAGATCGCCCGGTTGAGCAATGCTTCTGCGCGGACGATCTCGACCCAGAGCGCCTTTGCATTGTTCGTCGGCGCCTATGCTGCCCATCGTGGATTCAAGGCCTTGCTGGCGGGCCTTAATCTCATTCATGATGAAACCGAGCCGCACGGCTTCTTCAAGTTCAACCTTCTGGCCTTCTTCGTCGCCGTCTTCGCCTTCGCGCTTTTCACGGTCGTGTCAGGCGCTGTGGTGACGGCCCGAATCCTGGCCCATACGGCGTCGCCGATGACGGACCAGTTCGATGGCGGTTTGCTGCCGCTGGACGCCTTCCTGCCGGCGCTTGGCCTCGCGGTCGGCCTGACCCTTTTGTACCGCTACGCCATGAGCCACAGGTCGCCCGTCGCCTGGCTGCCGGCGATCACCGGCGGGCTGGTGGCCACCCTGATGTCGGTGATCTCGTCCTGGCTTTGCGCCATCTATGTGGAGCAGATCGCGCCCCTGGGAGCGACCTACGGGTCTGTGGGCGCGGTGGTGGTGCTGCTGATCTGGCTGTCGTGGAACGTCAACGCCATCTTCTACGGCGGCGCCTTCGCCACCGAGATGGAGATTGCGGCCAAGGCCGATGCAGCCGCCAAGGCTCAAACCCCGACGGTTCCCGCCGATGTGGTCGATCTGTCGGAGCGGCGGGCCAGTCGCCGGTCGCGCTCCTAACCCGCCTCGACCGTAAGGCGAATCACGCCGTCCACCTCGTCCGCGGCGATCACGCGGCCGTTCTTCTGGGTCATCAGAAAGGGCACGTCGATCCGCGCCATCGGGTCGGTGGCCAGCAGGATGAAGCGACGCCCCGGCGCAGCGCCCTCCATCGCCTTCATCAATCGAAGGCTGGGCGTCGGGCAGACGTGGCCGCGCGCATCGACGACGGAGGCTTCAACCTCTTGGAGGTCGGTCACGACGCCAGGCGGTCGGCCAGCAGGGACAGGGCGATCCGGACGCTGGCCAGACGGATCGCGTCGCGGCCGATGTCGCCGAATCGTTCCTGGCGATGGATCAGGCCGCCGGGTCCCTGAGCGGCGAAATGGACCAGTCCGACCGGCTTGTCGTCCGAGCCGCCGCCGGGGCCGGCGATCCCGGTGACGGCCACGCTGACGGCGGCGCGCGAATGGGCGACGGCGCCCTGGGCCATGGCCCGCGCGGTCGGTTCGGACACGGCGCCGTGGGCGATCAGCGTGGCCTCGGGCACGCCCAGCATCTGCTGTTTGGCGTCGTTGCTGTAGGTGACGAAGCCCCGGTCCAGGGCGGCGGACGAGCCGGGAACGGCGGTCAGGGCGCCGGCGACCAGACCGCCGGTGCAGCTTTCGGCGGTGGCCAGCATCAGCCCCCGCGTGGATGCGGTTGCGACGATCTGTTGCGCCAGGCGCTGAATGTCTTCGGGGAACATGATCTTTTCATAGGCCGCGAGTCCCGCTCTAACCAGAGCCATGACCAATGTCGCCGAGGCTCCTGTTCTCCCCCTCGACCGGCCCGCCCGCGCGACCGCGATCCTGTTCGCCGTCGCCGTCTTCACCTCGGCCTGTCTGGTCTTCGTGGTGCAGCCGATGGCGACAAAGCTGATCCTGCCGACCCTGGGGGGATCGCCGTCGGTGTGGAATGCGGCCATGGTCTTTTTTCAGACGGCGCTGCTGGCCGGCTATGGCTACGCCCATCTGCTGCAACGGATCGGATCGATGCGGCGACAGGTGGCGGTCCATCTGGGTCTGCTGCTGATCGCGGCCTTGTTCCTGCCGCTGCGGATCAGCGGCCTGCTGGGCGATCCTGATCCCTCGGCGCCGACCCTGTGGATGCTGGCGACCCTGACCCTGTCGCTCGGGGCGCCGTTCGCCGTGCTGTCGGCGACCGCCCCGCTGCTGCAAGCCTGGTATGCGCGGGCCAGCGCCGGGCGGGCGGGGCGCAGCGATCCCTATGTGCTCTACGCCGCCTCGAACCTGGGCAGTTTTCTGGCCCTGCTGGCCTATCCGGTCCTGATCGAGCCCCTGGTCAGTCTGTCGTCGCAGCGGTGGGGATGGACCCTCGGCTACGGTCTGTTCGTACTGATGGTCGTGGGGCTGGGCCTTGTCGTCTGGCGTCGGCGGGAGACTGTTGCGGCCGAGCCCGCCCCGCTGGCGGCCGGACCGCGCATCGTCTGGCGCGAGAAGGGCCTGCTGATTCTGCTGGCGGCGGCGCCCTCCAGTCTGATGCTGGGAGTGACGGCGCACCTGTCGACCGACGTGGCCTCGGCGCCCTTCCTGTGGGTCATTCCGCTGGCGCTCTATCTGCTGACCTTTGTCATCGCCTTCCAGGCGCGGCCGATCATCCCCTTGCATCTGACCCTGGCGATCCAGGCGGGGACCCTGGCGGCCTGCGCCGCCCTGGCGGCGTTCCGGACGACGGAGTGGCTGTTTGTCTTCGGGGTCAATCTTACGGCCTTCTTCTTTACGGCCCTGATGTGCCACCAACGGATGGCCGAGCGTCGTCCCGCGCCGGGCCGGCTGACGGAATTCTATCTGCTGCTGTCGCTGGGGGGCGTGCTGGGCGGGGTGTTCAACGCCCTGATCGCGCCCGTCGTGTTCGACATGGTGTGGGAATATCCACTGGTCCTGGTGGCCGTGGGCCTGTTGCGGCCCTGGGGGCGGCGCGAGATGCGATCGTGGGAGATCATCTGTTGCGTCGTCGGCGTGCTGATCGCCGTGGCGGGGCCGCTGGGCCTGGCCCTGGTCCGTTATGCGCCTGACATCCGCGCTGTCGTGCCGGACCATGAACTGGTGCGGATCGCCCAGGCGGTGCTGGGCGTGGCGGCCCTGTTCGCCTTCCTTTTGAGGGATCGGGCGATGATGTTCACCGTGGTCATCGGGGCCATGGTCTGGTCCGGCTATCATGTGGCGCGCGGTTATGACTGGGTGCTGACCGAGCGGAGCTTCTTCGGGGTGATGCGGGTGGCCAGCACGCCGATCGAAGGCCTCGATGGACCGGTCCATGTGCTGATGCACGGCACCACCCTGCACGGCGCCCAGGCGCAGGCGGCGCGGTATCGCTGCATGCCGACCCTCTATTACGCCACCTCCACCCCACTGGGTCAGGCGGCCCTGATGACCCAGGCCGGACGGCCGGATGGGGCCGTCATCGGCGTGGTGGGGCAGGGATCCGGGGCCATGGCCGCCTACAAGCGGGTCCAGGACCGAATGAGCTTCTTCGAGATCGATCCGATGGTGGATCGCCTGTCGCGCGACCCCCGCTGGTTCAGTTTCATCAACGGCTGCGCCCAGGGACCGGTCCGGACGGTTCTGGGGGATGCGCGGCTGACGATGGGACGGGAGGCGCCGGCCAGTTATGACCTGCTGATCATCGACGCCTTTTCGTCGGATGCGGTGCCGACCCATTTGCTGACAGTCGAGGCCATCGCCGGCTATCTGCGGCTGCTGAAGCCCGAGGGGGTGGTGGTGTTGCACCTGTCGAACCGGAACCTGGAGATCACCCTGCCGGCCGAGGCGGCGGCGGCGGCCCTGGAGGCGCCGGCCCTGCATCAGATCTATATCGAACGGCGGGACGCCGCCTCCATGTCTGAATCCTCGACCGAGGCGCTGATCGTCGGCAAGAGCGAGGCGGCCCTGGCGCCCTATCGCCAGAATCCGCGCTGGCGCACTCTGGAGGCGACCGGGGTGCGGCCGTGGACCGACGACTATGTCAATCTGTTCGGAGCCCTGGTCCGCCAGATGCAGTACGCGGTCCGGTAGTTCAGGCGGAAACGGGCGTCTCGACCGTCGCAACCGCCTGGGCGGCCAGGCCCTCGCCCCGGCCGGTGAAGCCCAGACCCTCGGTCGTGGTGGCCTTGACGCTGACGGCGTCCAGCGGGAGCGCCAGAAGGCCGGCGATCCGTTCGCGCATGGCCTGGCGGTGCGGCTTCACCTTGGGGCGTTCGCAGATCAGGGTCACGTCAACATTGACGATCCGACCGCCGCGCGCGGCGACAAGCTGGGCGGCGTGCAGCAGGAAGAGGTCGGAAGACGCGCCCTTCCACTTCGGATCGGTCGGCGGGAAGTGATCGCCGATGTCGCCCTCGGCGATGGCGCCGAGAAGCGCGTCGGTCAGGGCGTGCAGACCGGCGTCCGCGTCGGAATGGCCGATCAGGGTCTGGTCATGCGGCACCTCGATCCCGCAGAGCCAGACCGAACCGCCCGGACCCCAGCGGTGGACGTCATAGCCGGAGCCGATCCGGGTCTGGTAGCGGGTCTGTTGCGACAACAGGGCCTCGGCCATGGCGAAATCCTCGGGATAGGTCAGTTTCATCAGACGGGGATCGCCCTCGACCAGGGCGACGCGGCCGCCGTGGCCTTGGACGACCGCGGCTTCGTCGGTCGGGGCCTCGGTTCCGGTCCAGGCGGCGTAGGCGGCTTCTATCGTATCGCGCCGGAAGGCCTGAGGCGTCTGGGCCCGCCACAGGCCGTCGCGTTCGACCACGCCCGCCATCAGGCTGTCTGCCCCGCGCCGCAGGCTGTCGGCCACGGGCAGGGCGGGCAGGGCGCCGTCGGCATGGTCCAGGGCCGCGATAAGCCGGTCGATGACGGCGCGGTCCAGCAGGGGGCGGGCGGCGTCATGGATCAACACCGGTCGGTCGGGGCAGCAGGTGAGGGCCGCAAGACCGGCGCTGACCGACGCGGCCCGGACGCCGCCGCCCGTCACGGTCCGCCAGTTCGACAGGCCGGCAAGGGTTTCGGCCGCGCGGTCTTCGGCGCCGGCAGCCACCACGACCACCAGCTCGTCGGCGCCGGCGTTCAGCAGCGCCTCAGCCGACCAGCGCAGCACGGGCTTGCCGCCCAGGGCGCGCCACTGTTTGTCGCCGCCTGCGCGCGAACCGGATCCGGCCGCGACGATGATGCCCGAGAAACTCATGCCGGCCTTCTAGAGCGCGCCGTCGCGCGACGAAACATCAATCCGCCGCCGTCAGGCTTGACGAGGGGGTGTTGGATGCTGCGAAAGGCGCGAATGGCCAAGACTTTACAGATCGGCGACGTGACCGTGCCCGGCCAGGTGCTGATGGCGCCCATGACGGGCGTGACCGACCTGCCGTTCCGTGTGCTCGCCTCGCGGCTGGGCGCGGCCTATGTGGCCACCGAGATGGTGGCGGCCAAGGAGCTGGCGCGCGAACGGCCCGACGTGGTGCGACGCGCGGCGGTCGGCGCCGGCCTGCCGCTGACGGTGATCCAGCTGGTCGGGCGCGATCCGGGCCAGATGGCCGAGGGCGCGCGGATGGCGGAAAAGGCGGGCGCGGATATCGTCGATCTGAACTTCGGCTGTCCGGCCAAGGAGGTCACGGGGTCGGCCGCCGGCTCGGCCCTGATGCGGACCCCGGATTTGGCCTGTCGCATCATGGAGGCGGCGGTCCAGGCGACCAGCCGGCCTGTGACGGTGAAGATGCGGCTGGGCTGGGACGACGACAGCCGCAACGCGGCCGAACTGGCGAAGCGGGCTGAAGAGATCGGGGTCAGGGCGGTGACGGTCCACGGCCGCACGCGCAAGCAGTTCTATACCGGCGTGGCCGACTGGGCGGCGGTGGGCGAGGTCAAGGCGGCGGTCGGCATACCGGTCATCGTCAACGGCGACATCACCACGGCGGAAGCGGCCCGCCAGGCCCTGGCCCAATCGGGCGCCGACGGCCTGATGCTGGGGCGGGGCGTCTATGGACGGCCATGGCTGGCGGCCCACCTGGAGCGGGCGCTGATCGACGGGGTTTCGCTGGATGAGCCGGGGCCAGAGGCGCGACTTGGGATTGTCGTCGAGCATTTGCGGGCATCGGTGGAATTCTACGGACTCCCGCTGGGGCTGCGTATGTTCCGCAAACACCTGGGCTGGTACATTGAGCAGGCGCCCTGGCCGGCTGATCCGCAACACCGCCGCGAGGCAAAGGCAATAATTTGCCGTCTGGATGAGCCTCTGGCCGTCGAGGCGGCGATGGCGGATCTTTGGCGCGAAATTTTGCCGAAGATGAACAAGTCGGATGTTGAAGATGAGCCACAGTTAGTGGACACTGCTGTGGCATGACGGATACGCCTTCACCTGCGGCCTCTTCAACCGACACCGTGTCGGTGGATGAGTCGTTCTGGGGGCGTTTCGACGCGGAACGCGCCCGGGCGGGGTTCGGGTTCGCCTATTTCATCGCGGTCGTCATAACCGCCGCGGCGGTTTGGCTGGTGGCGGCGGCGCCCGGTGCGACATCCGGCACGGCGCGGGGATCGACCAGCCAGGCGGTGCTGTTCGTCCTGCTGGCCAATCTGGCGCTGATATCGGGTCTGGCCTTTATCGTCGGGCGACGGGTCCTGGCCCTGGCGCGCAGCACGGGTGACGCGGGGTCGCGGCTGCACCTGAGGTTCGTCGCCCTGTTCTCCATGGTGGCCGTCGTTCCGGCGGTGTTGATCGCCCTGGTGTTCGGCCTGCTGGTGACGCGGGGCGTCGACCAGTGGTTCAGCCAGAATGTCCAGGCTTCGGTCGAGAACGGCGCTGTGGTCGGGCGCGCCTATATCCGGGATGTCGCCACGACGGTGGACGCGGATCTGGTGACGATCTCCGATCAGCTGGATAGCGCACGCGGCCTGTTCGACGACCGGATCCAGTTCAATGACGCCCTCGCCCAGGTCGGGGAGATTTTCGGCTATCCCGCCATCTACATCCTGAATGGCGACGGCCAGGTTCTGGCGCGCGCGGAACGGCCCGACGCGCCGCCTTATCTGGCGCCCCCCCGGACCTATCTGGAGGACGCGGCCCAAGGTGGAGAACCGCCGACCGACGTGACGCAGAACCCCGACACGGTTCGATCCATCATCGCCCTGCCGGCCTATGGCGACGCCTATCTCTATCTGGTGCGGCCCCTGCAAGATGGGCTGGTCGCGCGGATGAACGCCTCCATCCAGTCGATCGAAGCCTATCGCGAGGCCCAGGAAAGCCGGTCGCGGATCCAGTCGGCCTTCATCCTCAGCTATCTGGAGACGGCGCTGCTGGTTCTGGTCGGCGCCGTATGGCTGGGCATGTCGGCGGCCAGCAGCATCTCCGCCCCGATCGGGCGTCTCGTGCAGGCGGCGGACCAGGTGGCGGGCGGCGATTTCAGCGCCCGTGTGGACAGCCAGGGCGCCCCGGCCGAAATCGCTTTGCTTTCCGACGCCTTCAATCGCATGACCGGTGATCTTCAGGCGCAACAGACCGCGTTGAAGGCGGCCAGCGACGACGCCCAGAACCGCAGCCGGTTCATCGAGACCGTGCTGTCGGGCGTCAGCGCCGGGGTTATCGGCCTGGACCGGCGTGGGCGGGTTTCGGCGATCAACGACAGCGCTCTGCAACTGCTGCACATCGAAGAAGACGAGGTTCTGGGCCACGAACTGGCAGCGCTTTCGCCCGAGCTGAGCGACCTGGTCGGCCGGGTCGAGGCCCATATCGAAGAAGACATCGATGTCAGCCGCGGCGGCGAGACCCAGAGACTGCGGGTCCGGATCGAGGGCGGGCAGGGCGGCGAGATGGTCCTGACCTTCGACGACATCACCCGGCTGGTCACCGCTCAACGCAACGCCGCCTGGCGCGACGTGGCCCGTCGTATCGCCCACGAGATCAAGAACCCGCTGACGCCGATCCAGCTCTCGGCCGAACGGCTGAAACGGAAATATCGCGACAAGGTGGACGAGGTCGAGATCTTCGACCGCTGCACCGACACCATCATCCGTCAGGTCGGCGATATTGGCCGGATGGTGGACGAGTTCTCGTCTTTCGCCCGTATGCCGGCGCCGCGCTTCGGCTCGGCCAATCCGGCGGAGATGCTGCGCGAGGCCGTGTTTGCCCAGCGGGTCGCCGCCGCTGACATCGTCGTGGATATGGACGAGCCCCTGCCCAAGGCCACGCTGCGTTGCGACGCCCGCATGGTGGGCCAGGCCCTGATCAATATTCTGAAGAACGCAGGCGAGTCCGTCGCCGCTCGCCGTCTGGCGGCCGGGGAAGACGCGGCGTCAGAGGCCGAGGGCATAATCGCCTCCCTGGTCGTTGAAAACGGCACGGCGACCTTCGTGGTCGAGGACGACGGGGTCGGCCTGCCGGCCAAGGACCGCGACCGTCTGACCGAACCCTATGTCACCACGCGCGAGAAGGGCACGGGCCTGGGCTTGGCCATCGTCAAACGCATTTGCGAGGACCACGGCGGCGAGCTGAAGCTGGCCGACGCCGAGACCCTGCGCGGCGCGCGGGTGTGCCTGATTTTTCCCTTGAAACCCCACGGCAAGACCGGCGACGTGACGGAGCGCAAGCTCCAGACCGTCGTCGCCGAATAAGCGAGGCAAGATGCGACCTACCGGTTCCGACATTCTGGTCGTCGATGACGAGGCGGACATCCGCGATCTGGTTTCGGGCCTGCTCGAGGACGAGGGGCACGCCGTGCGCGTAGCCGCCAACTCCGACGAGGCCCTGGCTGCTATCCGCGCGAGGAAGCCGTCGCTGGCGATCCTCGACATCTGGATGCAGGGCGGCGGTCTGGACGGGCTGGAGCTGCTGGAGGTGGTCAAGGAGATCGACCCCGACCTGCCTGTGGTAATGATCTCGGGGCACGGCAATATCGAGACGGCGGTGACGGCCCTGAAGCGCGGCGCCTATGACTTCATCGAAAAGCCGTTCAAGTCTGACCGACTGGTGGTCGTGGTCGAAAGGGCCATCGAGGCGGCGACGCTGAAGCGCGAGAACCGCCGTCTGCGGGCCCAGACGATGACCCCGTCAGGTCTGATCGGCCGGTCCCAGGCGGCCCAGGCGTTACGGGGCACCATCGCCAAGGTGGCCCAGGCCAACAGCCGCGTCCTGATCGCCGGGCCGGCGGGATCGGGCAAGGAACTGGTCGCGCGTCAGATCCACGAGGCCAGCCCGCGCGCCCGGGCCGAGTTTGTCGCCATTTCGGCCGCCGGGATGACGCCGGAGCGGCTGGACGTCGAACTGTTCGGAGAGGAAGGCCAGGACGGCCGTCCGCGCAAGATCGGCGTGTTCGAACGCGCCCACAACGGCACCCTGTATCTGGATGAGATCAGCGACATGCCGCGTGAGAGCCAGAGCCGCATCCTGCGCGTTCTGGTCGATCAGCGGTTCCGTCGCGTCGGCGGCGAACAGGACGTGCAGGTCGATGTGCGGGTCGTGACCTCGACCTCACGCGACCTGAAGATCGAGATCGCCGAGGGTCGGTTCCGCGAGGATCTGTTCCACCGTCTGAACGTGGTGCCGATCCGGGTGCCGGCCTTGTCGGAACGGCGCGAGGACATCACCGAACTGGTGGAATATTTCGTCGATACGATCAGCGCCTCGCAAGGCCTGCCGCGCCGCATCATCGGCGATGACGCCGTGGCGGTTCTGCAAGTCCATCCCTGGCCGGGCAATATCCGTCAGTTGCGCAACAATATCGAACGGCTGCTGATCCTGGCGACCGGTGATCCGAACGAACCGATCACCGCCGACATGCTGCCGCAGGAGGTGGCGACGTCGAACGGAGGCTCCTCGAACCTGGGGGCCGAACGCACCATCGCCCTGCCGCTGCGCGAGGCGCGGGAAGTGTTCGAGCGGGAGTATCTGGCGGCCCAGATCATGCGGTTCGGCGGCAATATCTCGCGCACCGCCGCCTTCATCGGCATGGAACGCTCGGCCCTGCACCGTAAGTTGAAGTCGCTGGGGGTCTCGCCGGCCCGCGGTGGAGAAGAGGAAGATCCAGCCTGATGTCCCGCGTCGCCTATGTCAACGGAACCTACAGCCCGCATGGCCAGGCCGTGGTCCATATCGAGGATCGCGGCTTCCAGTTTGCCGACGGGGTCTATGAGGTCTGGTCGGTGTTCGACGGACGGCTGGCGGACTTCGACGGCCATATGATGCGCCTGCACCGCAGCCTGAACGAACTGCGCATCGACATCCCCATGTCGGTGGCGTCCCTGACGCGGGTGCTGCGCGAAACCGTCCGTCGCAATCGGGTGAGGAACGGCATCGTCTATCTGCAGGTCACGCGCGGCACGGCGCGCCGCGATCACCCATTCCCCACGCCGGGCACGCCGCCCAGCGTCATCGTCACCGCCAAGTCGATCTCGCCGGCGCGCGGAGAGGCGCAGGCGCAGAAAGGGGTCGCCGTCCTGACCCAGCCCGACATCCGTTGGGGGCGGTGCGACATCAAGACGGTCGGGCTTCTGCCCAACATCCTGGCCAAACAGGCCGCGCGCGAGGCCGGCGCCTATGAGGCCTGGCTGGTGGACGATATGGGCCTGGTGACCGAGGGCTCCTCGACCAACGCCTGGATCGTGGATGAGCACGGCAAGCTGCGGACCCGCGACACCCAGGCCAACATCCTCAAAGGCTGCACCCGCACCAGCCTGATGGCGCTGATCAAGGAACATGGGGTCGAACTGGACGAGCGTCCGTTCAGCGTCGAGGAGGCCAAGCGGGCGGGGGAAGCCTTCTTCAGCGCCGCCGGCGCCTTCGTCACCCCGGTGATCTCGATCGACGGAACCAAGATTGGCGACGGCAAACCTGGGCCCATCACGCTGAAGCTGCGCCAACTCTATCTTGATCAGGCGCGCCGAGACGCCTTCTGAGGAACGATCATGTTCAAGACCTTGTTCGGTCGGCGCTCCGCAGATTCGACGCCGCGTGATACGGATGCCGACTGGGAAGAGATCGGTCGCACAAATCCCTACTACGGCGTCCTGACGGATCAGCGCTTCAAATCAGACAATTTGACTGAAGAGGCCTTGGCGGACTTCTTTCGGACCGGTGTGGAAGGGGTCGAGTACGAGGCTAACCGGCTGAGGGCGCGCTATCCCGACTTCGCACCAAAATCCGCGCTTGATTTCGGCTGTGGCGTCGGCCGGCTGACGCGCGCCTTGGCCGTCGTTACAGGCGACACGTTTGGCGTCGATATCTCGGATTCAATGCTGGCTGAGGCGCGTCGCAATGTGCCCGCCGGGGCAACGTTCGGCCGTGATCTGCCCGACCGGGCCTTCGACTGGATCGTCTCACAGATCGTCTTTCAGCACATACCGCCAGAGCGCGGGTACCCTCTGCTGAAGGCTTTGATGGCGCGATTGGCGCCGGGCGGGTTCGTCACGCTTCAGTTCGCTCTCTATCGCGATCCGCGTCATGCGTCCGTTCCCGGGGGGCGCATCGTCATGGGCGAGGACTTCACCACGGTCTCCAATGTCAAAGCTCTGCGCAATCTGGCCAAGGGCGAGATGGTGATGTTCGATTACGATCTGACAGTAATCTCTGCGATCTTGTTCGCCGCAGGGGTGACGGACATTGAACTGTCCCATACGGACCATGGAGGCTTCCATGGGGCGTCCGTTCGCGGCCGTCGCACGGCTTGATCGCTCTTGAAGAGCAGCTGCATAGCGACCAACTAGAAAAACCGGTCCTCGACCGTTGCGGGTGTCGATAGGCGGCGTCTAAGGTCGCCTCCGGCCGCCATCCGGCCCCGACGCCGCTCCCTCGGCGACGAACAACCAAGAACAGGAAAAACCTGCCATGTCGCAAGACAAACGTCAGAACCTTCAGGACACCTTCCTCAACTCGGTCCGCAAGACCAAGACGCCGCTGACCATCTTCCTGGTCAATGGGGTCAAGCTGCAGGGTATCGTGACCTGGTTCGACAACTTCTGTGTGCTGCTGCGCCGTGATGGCCAGTCCCAGCTGGTGTACAAGCACGCCATCTCCACCATCATGCCGTCCGCGCCCGTGCAACTGTACGAGCCCGACGCCGAAGAAGACTGATTGACCAGCAAACTGATCGACCACGCCGTCCCGCTGATCCGGGCGGTCGTCATCCATCCCGACCGACGCTCAGACAGCCCTCGGCTGGCAAGCGAGCGCCTTGAGGAAGCCGTGGGCCTCGCCCGCGCGCTGGACCTTGAGGTGCGCGCTGAAGAGATCGTGCGACTGCGTGGAACCACGCCTGCCACCCTGTTCGGAAGCGGCAAGGTCGAGGAACTGGCCGCCCTGGTCCGCGCGGCCGATGCCGAGGCGGTCATTATCGACGACGCCCTGACGCCGGTGCAGCAACGCAATCTGGAGAAGGCGTGGGAGGTGAAGGTCATCGACCGCACCGGCCTGATCCTGGAAATCTTCGGACGCCGCGCGCGCACCAAGGAAGGCCGGCTTCAGGTCGAACTGGCGCGGCTCGACTATGAGCGGTCGCGCCTGGTGCGGACCTGGACCCACCTGGAGCGACAGCGCGGCGGCACCGGCTCGACCGGCGGTCCCGGCGAAACCCAGATCGAGCTGGACCGGCGTCTGATCGCCGACCGGATCGTGCGGCTGAAGGCCGAGTTGGAAGAGGTGCGTCGCACGCGTGGCCTGCACCGCAAGCAGCGCCAGAAGGTTCCGTTCCCGACCATCGCCCTGGTCGGCTACACCAACGCCGGCAAGTCGACCCTGTTCAACCGGCTGACGGGATCCGAGGTCTTCGCCAAGGACCTGTTGTTCGCCACCCTGGACACGACCCAGCGAACCATCCGCCTGCCGCAGGGCCGGCCGGCCATCGTGGCGGACACCGTCGGCTTCATCTCCGATCTGCCGCATGAACTGGTCGAAAGCTTCCGCGCCACCCTGGAAGAGGTGGGCGAGGCCGATCTGATCCTGCACGTCCGCGACATCGCCTCGGCCGACAGCGACGCCCAGGCCAAGGACGTCGAGACGGTGCTGAAACAGATCGAGACCCCCGAGGGCAAGACCCGACGCGTGCTCGAGGTCTGGAACAAGATCGACCTGCTGGACGAAGAGGCGCGCGAGGCCGTGCTGGGCCAGGCCGAGCGTCTGGCGAAGACGGGCGAGGCGGTCGCCGTCTCGGCCTGGACGGGCGAGGGAATCGAGCCTCTGCGCCAGACCATCGCCGGCCTGATCGACGACGATCCCGAGACCCGGCTGACGCTGGCGCCCGACCAGGGCGAGGCCCTGGCCTGGCTGTATGAACACGGCCGGGTGGTCTTCCGCGACACGGACGACGCCGGCCGCACTCACGTCACGGTCAGGCTTCACCCTGCAGCCTTGGGGCGATTCGAGCGTCTGTATCCCGACCTGGCTGACTGACCTATGCATCTGATCGAGACCGTCCTGCTGCTGCTTCTGGCCGTCGTGGTGTCGGGCTCGGTCGCGCGGATCACGCGCATCGCCTTGCCTTTGGTGCAGATCGGCCTGGGGGCCGCCATCGTGCTGGCGACAGGCACGACGGTGGATCTGGAGCCGGACATCTTCTTCCTCCTGTTCCTGCCGCCCCTGCTGTTTCTGGACGGCTGGCGCATCCCCAAGGAGGCGCTGTTCCGCGACCGGGCGGTGATCCTGGAGCTGGCCCTGGGCCTGGTCCTGTTCACCGTCATCGGTCTGGGCTTCCTGATCTGGTGGATGATCCCGGAGATGCCGCTGGCGGTGGCTTTCGCCCTGGCCGCCATCCTGTCGCCGACCGACCCCATCGCGGTTCAGGCCATCGCCGCCCGGGCGCCGATTCCGAAACGGCTGATGCACATCCTGGAGGGCGAGTCGCTGTTGAACGACGCCACCGGCCTGACCTGCATGCGGATCGCGGTGGTTGCGGCCACGACCGGCGCCTTCTCGATCGGCAGCGCCATCGGATCCTTCGCCTGGCTGGCCCTGGTCGGTGTGGTGACAGGGGTTCTGGTCACCATGGCCATCAGTTACGCCAAGGGTTTCGTCAGTCGCCGCTGGGGCGAGGACGTCGGGGCTCAGATCCTGGTCAGCCTGCTGATCCCCTTCGCCGCCTATCTGGTCGCTGAAGAACTGCACGCTTCCGGCATCCTGGCGGCGGTGGCGGCGGGCGTGACCATGAGCTTCACCGAGCGGGGCGGCGGGATCGGAGGCCAGTCCCTGGCCATGACCCGAATTCGGCGCGGCGTAGTTTGGGACACGGTCCAGTTCGTCGCCAACGGCATCATCTTCGTCATCCTGGGCGAACAGATGCCGTCGATCCTGGCGCGGGCGGCCGAGGTGGTGCGGGGCACCAGCCGGCCGGAAGTCTGGTGGCTGGCCGTCTATGTGTTCGCCATCGTCGCCGCCCTGGCGGTCATGCGGTTTGTCTGGGTCTGGACCTCGCTGAAGCTGACCCTGTTCCGACGGCGCCATCGCGGCCCGCCCGCCAAGGTCGGGTTGCGCCTGACCCTGGTGATGTCGCTGGCGGGCGTGCGCGGGGCCATCACCCTGGCGGGCATATTGACCCTGCCGTTCGTCCTGGGCGACGGATCGCCGATGCCGTCGCGCAACCTGGCCATCTTCCTGGCGGCGGGGGTGATCATTGTTTCTCTGCTGGTGGCGACCTTCGCCCTGCCGCGCCTGATGAAGGGGGTCGAACTGCCGCCCGAACCGTCGCAGGAACGGGAGGAGGACCGGGGCCGTGTCGCCGCCGCCTCGGCCGCCCTGCGCGCCGTCGAGGACGCCTCCCACGCCATGGCCGAGGGCAAGACCAACCCCGATCTCTATTCCGATGTCGCCAGCCGGATCATGGAAGTCTATCGCCGCCGCATCGAGACCCATACCCGCACCGACGAGGACGACGCGGTCGTGGCGCGCAAGATCGACGCTGTGGAACGCCGACTGTGGCTGGCCGGTCTGGCGGCCGAGCGAGAAGAACTGGGGCGGTTGGCGCGGGCGCGTCAACTGGACGAGGTCGCCGCGCGCAAGATGATCCGTGAAGTGGATTTGCAGGAATTGCGGTATCTTTAGCGGTCAGCGATCCATGAACGCCGCGACCGCCGCGTAGCTGTCGGCGATGTGGTGGGCGCCGCGCGCCACCAGGCGGTCGGCGTGGCCGTCGCGGATATGGCCGCCGGCGGTCAGGCCGACCACCGTCATGCCGGCGGCGACGCCCGCTGTGACGCCCGCCTCGCTGTCCTCGATCACCAGGACGCGGGCCGGATCGACGCCCATGCTGTCGGCGGCGTGCAGGAAGATGTCGGGGTGCGGCTTGCCGCGCTCGACCACCAGGCCGGTGAAGACGGCGCCGTCGAAATGATCGGTCAGGCCGAACAGGTCCAGGCCGACGCCGATCCAGTCAGGGCCGCTGGACGAGGCGATGCAGCGGGCCTCGGACCGGGCGGCGACGAAGTCGATCATGCCGGGGACGGGCTTCAGATGGATCGGCGCGCGGGCGCGGCAGGTGGCGAACCAGGTGGTGTGGAAGTCCTCGGGGCAGAGCCGGCCCAAGGCGGCTTCGACCGCCGGCCGGTTGTCGCGCCAGCGCTTGCCCGTATAGGCGGCCAAGACGTCGTCCAGGCTGGTCGGCAGGCCGATGGCGGTCAATTGCTCGGCCATGACGGTGCTGTTCAGCACCTCGCTGTCGGCGACGACGCCGTCATAGTCGAAGATGATCAGGTCGTAGGGCATGCGCGGGCTCAGGATGGGGAGCCGGCCTTCTCGGCGACCTTTGCGGCGTCCCAGAGGCGGTCCATCTCCTCCAGCGTCGATTGGTCGGGCGTGCGGCCGTCCTTGGCCAGTTCCGCCTCGATGAAGCCGAAGCGACGCACGAACTTGGCGTTGGTGGCGCGCAGGGCGTCCTCGGGCTCGACGTCCAGCTTGCGGGCCAGGTTGGCCACGACGAACAGCAGGTCGCCCATCTCCTCGCGCGCCTTGGCCATGTCGCCGGCCGCGATCTCGACGCGCAGTTCCGCCACCTCTTCGGCCAGTTTGTCGAACACCTCGTCGGTCGAGGGCCAGTCGAAGCCGACGCGGCCGGCGCGCTTGGTCAGTTTGGCGGCGCGGGTCAGGGCGGGCAGGCCGACGGGGACGTCGTCGAGGGCGCCGGGCTTCTTGCGGTCCTTGCGCTCGGCGGCCTTGATGGTTTCCCAGGCGACGGTCTGTTCTTTCGAGGTGCGCTGGGCTTCGTCGCCGAAGACGTGGGGGTGGCGGCGTTCCAGCTTGTCGGCGATGGCCGTGACTACGTCGTCGAAGGCGAACAAGCCCTGTTCCTCGGCCATGCGGGCATGGAAGATGACCTGGAACAGCAGATCGCCGAGTTCGCCCTTCAGCTCGTTCAGGTCGTTGCGCTCGATGGCGTCGGCGACCTCATAGGCCTCTTCGATCGTATAGGGGGCGATGGTGGCGAAGGTCTGCTCCACGTCCCAGGGGCAGCCGCCGTCCGGGTCGCGCAGCCGTTCCATGACGCCGAGCAGGCGGTCTATCGGTCTCACAGGCGCACCGCCGTCGGTTCGGCATCGCGCGCATCAAGCTTCTCACGGATGGCGTTGTGGCGGGCCTGGGTCAGCGGATAGTCCTTCAGCACCCAGCCGGCCAGGACGAGCAGTACGCCGGGCACGGCGATGAACAGGATCTGCAGCGTCAGCAGCGCGGTCTCGCTGTTGCCCGCTGGGCCCGGAAGGGCGCGGAAGCCGACCTCCTGAAGGATGAAATAGGGGATCAGAGCGGCGACGTGGCCGATCTTGGTCGTCGCCGACAGGATGGACAGCATCAGGCCGGTGCGATCGACGCCCGTCTTGAACCGCTCCTCGTCGCCGGCGTCGGCCATCATGGCGCGGGTCAGGAACAGGCCGGCGGCATAGGGCAGGCCCGCTATGAACATGACCACGGCCGTCAGGGCGAAGTTGCCGCCGGGGACGAGCGTGGCGCCGACATAGAGGACAGCCGAGACGAGGCTGGCCACGGCCAGGCCTCGGTCCTTGCCGACACGGGTGGCGAACCAGGCCCAGAAGGGCGCGCCGCACAGGCCGGCGATGAAATAGACCAGCATGAACAGACCGGCCTGGGTGTGATCATAGCCCCGGACCTGGCCGAAGAAGAAGAACAGCAGCGAACCGGTGATGCCGGGCGCCACGCCGAGCAGCAGGTCCGAGATGAGAAGTTTCCGCACCGTCTTCTGGCCCAGCAGGGACAGATAGGCGCCGAGGCTTCCATGCGGCTGGTCCCCCTTGGTCACTGGTTCGGGCACCACGAACATGGCCAGGCCGATGGTGACGGGCAGGGCGATGACGATGGCCCAGCCCATGATCCGCACGCCGTCGGCGTAGTCGCCGATGCCCGTCTTCACCACGATGGTCGGCAAGACGAGGATCAGCACGACGCCGATGATGTTGAACACCTGCCACCAGCCGTAGACGCGGCTGCGCTGATCATACTGGGGCGCGAGGACGGCGGCCCAGCCCAGTTGGCCCAGGGTGCCGATGGAGAAGCCGAGGTAGAGGAACAGCAGCCAGCCGAACAGATAGAGAGGCGGCGCGCCGGGCTGGACCACGACGAACATCATGAAGGCGGCTAGCATCAGCATCGGCGTCGAGATCGCCATCCAGGGGCGGTAGCGGCCAAACCGGGTCCTGGTCTTGTCCATGCCCCAGCCGATGAAGGGGTCGAAGACGATGTCGATCAGACGCACGGCCATGAAGACGGCCGCGACCACGCCCAGCTCGAGCCCGACGTAGGTGGCGTAGAATTCCGGCAGAGTGACGGGCAGGGCGACGCCGAAGGCCGCCAGCGGCAGGCAGGGGCCGGAGAAGGCGGCGAGCACGGCGTTGGAGCGACGGGGCGCGGCGGCGACGGTCATGCAGCGGGTCCGGAACAGCCCGGATGAGTCGGGCCGGTTCACCATCGCAGCTTTACGGACGGACGCGGAGTCGGATTTGGGCGCTGCGGTCTCTCTGTGCTTGCTCCAGCGACCGGCTTGGGGCTTGCTGTTCGGCATGTGGCGAAACCTTATTGCCTTTCTGTCGGTCTGTTTCGTCCTGGCTGCGGCCGGCGGCGCGCGTGCGGCTGGACCCTGTCACACCAATGCCGACGTCTGGGGCGGACAGGCCCTGGTCAACGCCGCCTCGGCTTACGCGATGGAATGGACCCCGTTCGGGGCGACCGAATGGGGGTGGCGGACCTATGTTCCCCTGATCCAGCGCGAACTGCACACGACTTGCGGTCCGGGCACGCCGATCTTCGCCTCGCAACTAGCGGGCTTCCAGCAGACCCATGGCCTAGCGCCGACCGGCCTGTTCGATGCGTCGACCTTTCAGGTCCTGCGGGGGCTGTGGCAGGAGCGTCGACCGTTCGTCATGGCCCGCACCCGCCAGGAATGCCCCGACCCGCCGCCGATCAACCAATTGGGCTATCTGGTCGAATCCGAGGAACACGCTGACCGGCTGACGCGCCTGTTGCGACGCGACGTTCTGGACGCCTATCGCCGGATGGTCGCCGCCGCCCGCGCCGAGGTTCCCGAGGTCGCGGCCGATCCCGAACTGCTGCAAATTTTTTCCGGCTTCCGCGATCCAGAGGCGGACGCCGCGCGCTGCGCCCAGCAGGGCAATTGCGACGGCCTGCGCCGCGCCGTCTGTTCGCCGCATCGGACGGGGACGGCGGTCGATCTCTATGTCGGTCAGGCGCCGGGGCGTGGGGTCGATTCGACCGCGGCCGCCAGCCGCGAACATATGGCGCGGTCGGCGACCTATCGCTGGCTGGTCGCCAACGCCGGGCGGTTCGGGTTCGTACCCTATGTCTATGAGCCCTGGCATTGGGAGTATGTGCGACCGTGGGATCCATCATTCGCGCCTTGACCGAAGGGGAGGCCAGCCTGGCGCGTGAGGCGTTCGGTTCGGCGCTTCGTCTGGATCGAATCCGGTTGATCGCCTGGCCCTTCGGGCGCGCCTTCGTCGCCGGCCGCTGGTTCGGGCGCGACTGGATCGTCTGGCCCAGACGGGCGTTTCAGACGGACTTCGGCCAGGCGTCGCAGCAGATTCAAGGCGTGCTGGTGCACGAACTGACCCATGTCTGGCAGGCGCAGCAGGGGGTGAATCTGCTGTTCGCCAAGCTGAAGGCGGGCGACAGCGCCGCCGCCTACGCCTATTCAGCCGATCCGGACTGCCGCTGGGATTCGCTGAATATCGAGCAGCAGGCCATGGTGATGGAGCATCGTTTTCACGGCCTGCGCGGCGGCGAAACGCCCGGGACCCGCGCATTCTATGATGCGGTTTGTCCCTTCGTGCGGTGAAACCCGCCCGAGGGCTTGCAAGGGCAGGATGGACACGCCAAGTTAGCAACGGTCGTTGTTGCGAATGACGGCCTATCATTCAATGGAGCCTCCCCATGCCCAAGATTCTCGTCCTCTATCACTCCACCTACGGTCATATCGAAGCCATGGCCGAAGCCGTCGCCGAAGGCGCGCGCGAAGTCGAAGGCGCCGTCGTCGACATCAAGCGCGTGCCCGAACTGGTGCCGGACGAACTGGCCAAGGCGTCGGGCTACAAGCTGGATCAGGCGGCCCCCATCGCCAAGGTCGAGGATCTGGCGAACTATGACGCGATCATCATCGGCGCCGGCACCCGCTTCGGCACCGTCGCCTCGCAGATGCGCAACTTCCTCGATCAGACCGGCGGCCTGTGGTTCAACGGCGCCCTGGTGGGCAAGGTCGGCGGCGCCTTCACCTCGACCGCGACCCAGCACGGCGGCCAGGAAACCACCCTGATGGGCTTGGTTCAGACCCTGATGCATCACGGCCTGATCGTGGTCGGCCTGCCCTATGCCTTCCAGGGCCAGATGAATATGGACGAGATCGTCGGCGGCAGCCCCTATGGCGCCACCACCCTGACCAAGGGCGACGGCTCGCGCATGCCCAGCCAGATCGACCTGGACGGCGCCCGCTTCCAGGGCAAGCACATCGCCGAGATCGCCAAGAAGCAGTTCGGCTGATCCGATGCGCCAGCCCGCCGTTTTCTTTGGCCACGGCTCGCCCATGAACGCGCTTGGCGGTCCCTTCGGGGCCGCTTGGCGCGGGTTGGGTGAAGACATCGGCAAGCCCAAGGGGGTGGTGATGATCTCCGCCCATTGGGAGACGCGCGGGCTGGGCGTTACGGCGCAGGAACGGCCCGAAACCATCCATGATTTCGGGAATTTTCCGCCTGAGCTTCACGCGTTTCAGTATCCCGCCCCGGGCTCGCCCGAACTGGCGGCTCGGGTGGCGGAGCTGACGGGGGCAGTCCAGACGCAACAATGGGGCCTGGATCACGGGACCTGGTCGGTGCTGTGCCATGTGTGGCCGGACGCCGACGTGCCGGTGGTGCAGCTGTCTTTGAATCGCGAACTGACGGCGCGCCAGCATTATGAACTGGCCAAGGCCCTGCGGCCGCTGCGGGACGAGGGAATCGTCATCGCCGGCTCGGGCGACTTCGTCCACAATCTGCGGACCTGGAAGCGCCAGCCGGGGGCCGAGCCCTATAGCTGGGCGACAGGGTTCAACGAGGCGGTCAAACAGGCCTTTGTGGTCGGCGACCACGAAGCCCTGATCGACTGGGTCGGCCTGGCCGAGGACGCCCAGCTGAGCGTGCCGACTGACGAACACTACCTGCCGGTGCTCTATATCGCCGCCCAGCAGACGCCGGGCGAGCCGGTGTCCTTCTTCAACGACAGCATCGACGGCGGGTCGATTTCGATGACGGGGGTGCGGATCGGGTAGGGCGGTCAGGCCGCCTTTTCCGCCTCGACCATTTTCTGGATCGCGACATAGTCCGTCTTGCCGCTGCCCAGGACTGGAACCTCGGCGACCTTGACGATCTTCTTGGGCACGATCAGCTCGGGGGCGCCGTTCGTGCGGGCCCATTCGGCCAGGGGCGCGACCTCGGCCTCGGCGTGGTCAGTGACCAGGACCAGTTTTTCGCCCTTGCGGGTGTCGGGAATGGAGACGACGGCGTGGCGCTGGTCGGGCCAGACCGCGCCGGCGATGCCCTCGACTGCCGTCAGCGACACCATTTCGCCGCCGATCTTGGCGAAGCGTTTGGCGCGGCCCTTGATGGTGACATAGCCCTCGGCGTCCACATCGACGATATCGCCGGTGTCCAGCCAGCCGTCCTCGACCGGCGACCATTCCAGCGGCTCGGCCGAGGTGACGTAGCCGCTCATCACATTGGGGCCGCGCAGATACAGGCGGCCGCCGTCCGCGATGCCCTCCACCGGCTCAAGCTTCCAGTCGATGCCGGGCAGAATCTGGCCCACCGTGCCGGGGGCGTTGCGATCCGGGTGGTTGACGGCGACGACCGGCGAGGCTTCGGTTGCGCCGTAGCCTTCCAGCAGTTCGACGCCGCCGAATTTTGAGTTGAACAGGTTGCGGGTTTCCTGGCGCACCTTTTCGGCGCCGGCGACCACAAACTTCAGGGTGGCGAAGTCGTCCGCCTCGGCGACGCGGCCGTACTGGTTCAGGAAGGTGTCGGTCGCGAACAGGATCGAGGCCTTCACCTGGGGCAGCAGGTCGGTGATCTGTTTGGCGTGCAGCGGCGACGGATACTGGAAGGCCTTCAAGCCTTGAAGCAGCGGCAGGATGACCCCGCCGGTGAGGCCGAAACAGTGGAAGGTGGGCAGGGGATTGAACATCACCCATTCCGGCAGCAGGTCGATATGGGCCGCGACCTGTCGGGCGTTGGCGACCAGGTTCCTCTGGCTCAGCACCACGCCCTTGGGCGTTCCGAAACTGCCCGAGGTGAACAGGACCACGCCGGGCGCGTCCGGGTCGGTCTTGACGCGGAACCGCTTGGGCGCAACGCCGGCGCTGAGGCCGTACAGCTTGTCGGCCAGGCCGATGGTCTTGCGCACGTCATCCAGCCAGACGACCTCGGCCACCGTCTTCAGCTCAACGATCAGGTCGTCCAGCTTGGCCTGATCGATGAAGCGTTTGGCGGTCAGGACCTTCTTGACGCCCGAGGCCTTGATGGCCGCCTTCAGATTTGTCTCGCCCGCGGTGAAGTTCAGCATGACCGGCACGCGGCCGTGGGCGTGCAGGCCGAAGAAGGTGACGACCACGCCCATGGACGAGGGCAGCAGGATGGCGACCCGCTCGCCCGGATCGGTCATGTTCGCGATCTTGCGCCCCAGGACGAAGGCGGCGCGGATCAGGCCGGTGTAGGTGAGGGGGTGGCGATCCTGGTCCTCCAGAATTTCCTTATCCCCGAACCGGGCGCGCGCGTCGATCAGCGCGTCGATCAGCGTGGTGTCGTACAGCGAGGAATCCAGGGCCTGGCGCAAACGCGTCTCCTGCGGAGGGCGCGAGAGGCCCTCTCTGTTGTCGGGCGTCCGTCATTAATGACGCGACGGTGTCTTGAAAAGATAGGTTACGCGGCGTGAGTTCCCAAGCGCGCCATCATCTGTAACCGGCCGTGGCTTGCCATCGGGGCGCGGAAGGCCGAAATACCGGCCATGGTCACCCTGATCGACACCCTTCAGCGCAAGCCGTCGGAGCTGCGCCACCCCGAGAAACAGAACCGTCCGGAGTCGGTCGTTCTGAAAAAGCCCGACTGGCTGCGCGTCAAGGCGCCCGGCTCGGGCGAATACAACGCCACCAAGGACATCGTCCGCTCCAAGGGCCTGCACACGGTCTGCGAAGAGGCGGCCTGTCCGAACATCGGCGAGTGCTGGAGCCAGAAGCAGGCCACCCTGATGATCATGGGCGACACCTGCACGCGGGCCTGCGCCTTCTGCAACGTCAAGACGGGCCTGCCCCAGCCGCTGGACCCGGAGGAGCCGGGCAAGGTCGGGCTTGCGGTGTCGCAGATGGCCCTGAACCATGTGGTGATCACCTCGGTCGATCGCGACGACGTGGCGGACGGCGGCGCGGCCCATTTCGCCGAAGTGGTGCGCCAGATCCGCCTTCAGGCGCCGAAGACGACCATCGAGATCCTGACGCCCGACTTCCTGCGCAAGGACGGCGCCGCCGCAGTGATGATCGACGCCAAGCCCGACGTCTTCAACCACAACCTCGAGACCGTTCCGCGCCTGTATCTGAAGATCCGGCCGGGCGCCCGCTACTTCCATTCCCTGCGCCTGTTGCAGATGGTCAAGGAGCGCGACCCGGAACAGTTCACCAAGTCCGGGATCATGGTCGGCCTGGGCGAGACCAAGGAAGAGGTCATGCAGGTGATGGACGACATGCGGTCCGCCGGCGTCGACTTCATCACCATCGGCCAGTACCTGCAGCCGACGCGCAAACACGCCGCCATCGACCGGTTCGTCACGCCGGAAGAGTTCAAGGCCTATGAGGCGATCGCCCGGGCCAAGGGCTTCCTGATGGTGTCCTCGTCGCCGCTGACGCGCTCGTCGCACCACGCCGGCGACGACTTCGCCCGGCTGAAGGCCGCGCGTGAGGCGCAGCTGCGCCGCTAAGGTTCGAATGGCCGTCCACCGCGTAACGCGCATCCTTCCCTATGCGCCCGAACAGCTTGCCGATCTGGTCGCCGACGTGCGCGCCTATCCCGACTTCGTGCCCTGGGTCACGTCGATGCGGGTCTGGAACGAGCGGGCCGAAGGCGAGGGCGTCTCCGTGCTGGACGCCGAGGCCGGGGTGGGCTTCTCCTTCCTGAAGGAGCGGTTCTCCACCTGGGTCCGGCATGACCGGAACGCGCCCAAGGTCGAGGTCGGCCTGTTGCGCGGGCCGTTCAAACATCTGAAGAACCGGTGGGAGTTTTTCCCGCATCCCGACGGCGCGCGGCTGGAGTTCATGATCGACTTCGCCTTCAAGTCGCGGATGCTGGACCTGATGCTGTCGGCCAATTTCGACCGGGCGGTGGAAAAGCTGATCGGTTGTTTCGAGGGCGAGGCGAAGCGGAGGTACGGCGGCCGATGAGTTTCGATTTCGACGCGACCGTCGTGGGCGCCGGGGCCGTGGGCCTGGCCTGCGGGCGGGCGTTGTCGAAACGAGGGCTGACGGTGCTGGTGCTTGAGAAGGACGGCCACATCGGCCAGGGCGTATCGTCGCGCAATTCCGAGGTCATCCACGGCGGCCTCTATTATCCGTCCGGTTCGCTGAAGGCGCGCTTCTGCGTCGAGGGGCGGCGGGCGCTTTATGACTTCCTGGCCAGCCGCAAGATCGACCATCGGAAGTGCGGCAAGCTGGTCGTGGCCACGCAAGAGGCCGAGGTCCAGCGGATCGAGGCCATCTTCGAACAGGCGACGGCCAACGGGGTCGAGGGACTGGCGCATCTGACCGGCGCCCAGGCGCGGGCGCTGGAGCCCGAGCTGAATGCCCACGCCGCCATCCTGTCGCCCGAGAGCGGTCTGTTCGACAGCCACGGCTATATGCTGGCCCTGCAGGGCGAGATCGAGGACGCGGGCGGATCGGTCGTGGTGTCGGCCCCGTTCGAGGGCGCCGAATCGCTGCTGGGCGGCGGCTTCACGATCCGTGTGGGCGGGGAGGGGGCGATGGAGATCACCAGCCGCCTGCTGGTCACGGCGCCTGGCCTGTCGGCGCAGGCTGTCGCGGCGGCCGTCGAGGGCTATCCGGCTGGCGACATTCCCGCCGGCCATTTCGGCAAGGGCGTCTACTTCCGGCTGGTCGGCAAGGCGCCGTTCGACCGACTGATCTATCCGCCGCCGATTCCCGGCGCCCTGGGCACCCATTATCGCAAGGATCTGGGCGGCCAGGCGGTGTTCGGCCCCGACCTGGCCTATGTCGAGACCGAGGACTATTCGGTCGATCCGGCCAAGGCGGAGGTCTTCGCCGCCTATATTCGCCGCTTCTGGCCCGGCCTGCCCGACGGCGCCCTGACGCCCGACTACGCCGGGATCCGGCCGAAGCTGCATGGTCCGGGCGAACCGCAGCCGGACTTCCAACTGCACGGCGTCGAGCACCACGGGATCGAGGGGCTGATGGCCCTGTTCGGCATAGAAAGCCCCGGCCTGACCAGTTCGCTGGCGATAGGCGAGGCGGTGGCCAAGACCCTGACGAGCCCGTCGTGACCGAGCGCGAGAAGATGCTGGCGGGCCTGCCGTACAATCCGGGCGACCCGGACCTGCGCGACGGCCGCGCCCGCGCCGTGGGCCTGACCATCGCCATCAATACAGAGCCGGATCGCGACAAGCGCCGCGTCCTGGTCAATGAACTGGTGCGTGCCGCCGACGGCAGGGCGATCATCATGCCGGGCTTCTTCTGCGACTATGGCGTCAATATCCATTTCGGAGCGAACGCCTTCGTCAACGCCAACAGCGTCTTTCTGGACTGCGCCGAAATCCGAATCGGCGACAATTTTCAGGCCGGACCAGGGGTGCAGTTGTTGACGCCGGAACATCCGCTGGACGCCGTCGAGCGGCGAGGGCTGGAATCCGCTCGACCGATCACGATCGGCGACGATGTGTGGATCGCCGGCGGGGCGATCGTTCTGGCGGGCGTGACGATCGGCGATCGCGCCGTCGTCGGAGCAGGCAGCGTCGTGACCAGGGACGTGCCGCCCGACGTTGTCGTGGTCGGCAACCCGGCCAAGGTGGTCAAACACCTGACGCGGAACGCCGCGCAATGATCTCTCAACTCGTCACGCCGCGCCTGATTCTGCGACGGGCGAGGCCGGACGATGTCGATGATCTGCATCAGGTCTTTTCATCTCCGGAAGCGATGCGGTGGTGGTCGACCATGCCGCATGCGGCCAGGGAAAAGACGGCGGAGTGGCTGGAGAGCATGATCGCCGCCGCCCCGGAAACCAGCGACGATTTCGTCATTGAGGCGCAAGGCCGAGTCATCGGCAAGGCGGGGTTCTGGCGGCTGCCAGAGATCGGCTACATCCTGCATCCCGACTATTGGGGGCGAGGGCTGGCGAAGGAGGCGCTGACCGCCGTGATCGATCATGTCATGGTCACGCGGGATATCGATGCGATCACCGCCGACGTGGACCCCTCCAATGCGGCGTCCATTCGCCTGCTGGGGCGTTTGGGCTTCGAACAGACGGGGGCCGCCAGCCGGACCTGGCAGGTTGGGGGCGTCTGGATGGACAGTCTTTACTTCGGGCTGGACCGTGATCGCTGGAAGTCGCTCAAGACGCCTTGAAATCGTCGTGCGGTTCATGCATAAGCCGCGCCTCGCGTGGCGGCTCGGCGTTCTTCTCACGAAGGACCGGGGCCACCGCTATCGTTTTCGCGCTTGATCAGGCTTCGGCTCTGGGCGGCGCCCGACTTAGAAGATTGAGACGGACATGGCCGTTCCGAAGCGGAAAGTATCCCCCTCGCGTCGCAACATGCGCCGCGCCCACGACGCCCTGAGCTCGAACGTCTATGTCGAGGACAAGGACACCGGCGAGCTGAAGCGCCCGCACCACATCGACCTGAAGACCGGCACCTATCGCGGTCGCCAGGTCATCACGCCGAAGGAAGACTAGTCTTCCACGGCCCGGTTTCGACCGGACGAAGTTTATTACGGCGCGCGGTCACCCGCGCGCCGTTTTCGTGCGTTCTGTGCTGTGAAGCTTCTCAGAAGGACGCACGCCCATGATCCGTTTCGCCGCCGTCAGCGCACTTGCGCTGCTCACACTCGCCGCCTGTGAACGCCGTGACGACCCCGTGGCCCAGCCGCCTTCCGCTGCGGCTCCTGCGCCGGCCGAAGCGCCGCCGCCGCCGCCGGCCAATGCTTCGACCCTGACGGCCGATGGTCTGGGGGCGGCGCGAATCGGCATGACCCGCGCCGAGCTGGTCCAGGTCTGGGGCGAGGATTCCCAACCAAACGCCGTCGGCGGGGCCGATCCGGAGACCTGCGACGAGTTTCATCCGGTCGATGCGCCCAAGGATGTGCGCGTCATGATCCAGAACGGCGTGCTGACCCGTATCACCGCCGCGCGCGGCGCGACGATCAAGACCGACCGCGGGTTCGGCGTCGGCGACACGGGCATGGCGATCAAACAGGCCTATGGCGGCGCCGTTTTCGCCCAATCGCACAAGTATCAGTCGGCGCCGGCGGAGGACCTGTTCGTCTGGTCGCGCGGCGGATCGACGACCTATGTGACCGATCCGGCCGCGCGCGGGATCCGTTACGAGGTCGGCTCTGACGGCAAGGTGATGATGATCCACGCCGGCGATCCGTCCATTCAACTGGTCGAGGGCTGTTCCTGACGACCAAGGGCGACGCAGGCATTGGCGATTCGCGGGGAGACGTCTAAACCCCTCGGACCTGTTTTCCGCCTGAGCCAAAGAGCCGAGCCATGACCGACATCGCCGACATCGTCGCCCGCCAGATCCTCGACAGCCGGGGCAATCCGACGGTGGAAGTCGACGTGATCCTGGATGACGGCTCATTCGGTCGCGCCTCTGTGCCGTCGGGCGCTTCGACCGGCGCTCACGAAGCCGTCGAACTGCGCGACGGCGACAAGGATCTGTGGGGCGGCAAGGGCGTGCAGAAGGCGGTCGACGCCGTCAACGGCGAGATCTTCGACGCCCTGTCCGGCATGGACGCCGAGGATCAACGCCGTATCGACGAGGCGATGATCGACCTGGACGGCACGCCCAACAAGGCCCGTCTGGGCGCCAACGCCATCCTGGGCGTGTCCCTGGCCGCCGCCAAGGCCAGCGCCATTTCGGCCGGCCTGCCGCTGCACCGCTATATTGGCGGCGTCTCGGCCCGCGTCCTGCCGACGCCGATGATGAACATCATCAACGGCGGCGCCCATGCCGACAATCCGATCGACATCCAGGAGTTCATGATCCTGCCGACCGGGGCTGAGACCTTCACCGACGCCCTGCGCATGGGCGCGGAGATTTTCCACGCCCTGAAGAAGCAGCTGAAGGACGCCGGCCATAACACCAACGTCGGCGACGAGGGCGGCTTCGCCCCGAACCTGGCCTCGGCCGAAGAAGCCCTGACCTTCATCACCAAGGCGGGCCAGGCGGCCGGTTATCTGGCCGGCGAGGACTTCCACCTGGGTCTGGACGTCGCCTCGACCGAGTTCTTCAAGGACGGCAAATACGTCATGGCGGGCGAAGGCAAGACCGTCGACGCCGAGGGCATGGCCGCCTATCTGGTGGACCTGTGCGAGCGGTTCCCGATCGTCTCGATCGAGGACGCCATGGCCGAGGACGATTTCGACGGTTGGCGCCTGCTGACCGAGCGTCTGGGCGACCGGGTCCAACTGGTCGGCGACGACCTGTTCGTGACCAACCCCGCGCGTCTGGCCGCAGGCATCGGCGAGGGCCTGGCCAACTCCATCCTGATCAAGGTCAACCAGATCGGCACCCTGTCCGAGACCCTGGACGCCGTCGATATGGCCCACCGCGCCGGCTACACCGCCGTGATGAGCCACCGTTCGGGCGAGACCGAGGATTCGACCATCGCCGACCTGGCCGTCGCCACCAACTGCGGGCAGATCAAGACCGGCTCGCTGGCCCGCTCGGACCGGGTGGCGAAATACAATCAGCTGCTGCGCCTGGAGGAGATGCTGGGCGACCAGGCCGTCTATTTCGGCGACGGCATGCTGCTGCGCTAAACCTGTGAATTGTCGGCGAAGAATCAGCGTTCTTCGTCGACTTCCTTACGGTCAAGCTACATTTTGTTAGGCATTTTCGGGCACGGTTCCTGAACTGTGTTTTTCGCGCTCAGAAGGAGCGTCGGTCGTGCCCGAACGGATGAAACCTTACCGCCTGTCCCTCGCCCTGTTGTTGCTGCTCGCCTATCTGGGCGTTCAGGCTCTGACGGGCGAACGGGGGCTGCTGAGCGGATCGTCGCGTGACGCCCTGATGGGGCGGCGTGAGAACCAGCTCGCCCATCTCACAGAACAGCGCCGCGACCTTGAGACGCGGGTGCGCTATCTCCGCACCGACAGCCTGTCGAAGGACTTGCTGGAGGAGCGCGCACGCGCCGTTCTCGGCTTTTCGGACCCACGCGACTATGTGATCCGCGTTCCGGCGCAACCCGTTCAGGGATGAAAACCTTCGCCGCTTGAACTATTGTTACAGTCGAGCCCGCACCCCTTTGCGTTCCGGGAAGGAAGGCTGCTAAAGCCCCCTTCCGTAACGATAAGAAGGCGTCGCTTCCCGACGCCTAGCCGGGAGATGCCGGATGGCGAAAGCCCCAGCCAAAGCCGCTCAGACCACTGCGCCTGACAAGCTTTCAAACACGCCTTCGGCGTCCAAGGAGGACCTCCTCCGCTTTTACCGCGAGATGGTTCTCATCCGCCGCTTCGAGGAGCGTGCGGGCCAACTGTACGGCATGGGTCTGATCGGGGGCTTCTGCCACCTGTATATCGGCCAGGAAGCCGTGGCCGTCGGCGTTCAGGAGAGCGTCAGACAGGGCCACGACAAGATCATCACGGGCTACCGCGATCACGGCCACATGCTGGCCGCCGGCATGGACCCCAAGGAAGTCATGGCCGAACTGACCGGCCGCATCGGCGGTTCGTCGCGCGGCAAGGGCGGTTCGATGCACATGTTCGACGTGCCGACCGGCTTCTACGGCGGTCACGGCATCGTCGGCGCCCAGGTGTCGCTGGGCACCGGCCTGGCCTTCGCCGGCAAGTACCGCGGCGATGATTCGGTGGCCTTCGTCTATTTCGGCGACGGCGCCTCGAACCAGGGGCAGGTCTACGAGAGCTTCAACATGGCCCAGCTGTGGAAGCTGCCGGCCATCTACATCATCGAGAACAACCAGTACGCCATGGGTACGAGCATCGAGCGCTCGTCGTCCACGACCCAGCTTAGCCAGCGCGGCGCCAGCTTCGGCATTCCGGGCGAGCAGGTGGACGGCATGGATGTTCTGGCCGTGCGTGATGCGGTCAAGAAGGCCGTCGAGCGCGCCCGCGCCGGCGAGGGCCCCTACATCCTCGAGGTCAAGACCTACCGTTATCGCGGTCACTCCATGTCCGATCCGGCCAAATACCGGACCAAGGAAGAGGTGGACGAGGTCAAGAAGACCCGCGACCCGATCGACCACATCAAGACCCTGCTGGCCGCCGCCAATGCGACGGAAGACGAGCTGAAGGCCATCGATAACGAGATCAAGGCCATCGTCGCCGAGGCCGTTCAATTCGCCCAAGAGAGCCCGGAACCCGATCCGTCCGAGCTCTATACCGACGTCTACGTGGAGGCCTGATCCGTGACCGACATCCTCATGCCGGCGCTGTCCCCCACGATGGAAGAGGGCACGCTGACCAAATGGCACATCAAGGCGGGCGACACCGTGTCGGCCGGCCAGGTGATCGCCGAGATCGAAACCGACAAGGCCACGATGGAAGTCGAGGCCGTGGATGAAGGCGAAGTGCTGGAAATCCTGGTCGCCGAGGGCTCCGAGAACGTGAAGGTCAATACGCCCATTGCGCGTCTGGCCGGCGAAGACGGCGCGGCTGCGCCCGCGCCGAAGGCCGAGGCCGACAAGGCTCAGGCCGATACGCCCAAGGCGACGGCCGAAGGCAAGACCGGCGATCCCGAGAAGGCGCCGACCCAGACCTCGACCCCCAAGGTTGAACTGCGCGATCCGGAAATCCCGGCCGACGCCAAGCTGGTGAAGACGACCATCCGCGACGCCCTGCGCGACGCCATGGCCGAGGAAATGCGCCGCGACGACAAGGTCTTCCTGATCGGCGAGGAAGTCGCCCAGTATCAGGGCGCCTACAAGGTCAGCCGCGAACTGCTGCAGGAGTTCGGCGACCAGCGCGTCGTGGACACCCCGATCACCGAGCACGGCTTCGCCGGCCTGGGCGTCGGCGCGGCCATGGCGGGCCTGAAGCCCATCGTCGAGTTCATGACGTTCAACTTCGCCATGCAGGCGATCGACCACATCATCAACTCGGCCGCCAAGACCCTGTACATGTCGGGCGGTCAGATCCGCGCGCCCATCGTCTTCCGCGGTCCGAACGGCGCCGCCTCGCGCGTCGGCGCCCAGCACAGCCAGGACTATTCGGCCTGGTACGCCCAGGTGCCGGGCCTGAAGGTCGTCGCGCCCTATGACGCGGCCGACGCCAAGGGCCTGCTGAAGGCCGCGATCCGCGACCCGAACCCCGTCGTCTTCCTCGAGCATGAGATGATGTACGGGCTCGAGTTCGACGTGCCGGAGATCGAGGACTATGTCGTGCCGATCGGCAAGGCCAAGGTCCGTCGCGAAGGCAGGGACGTCACCATCACGGCGCACAGCCGCATGGTCGGCTTCGCCCTCCAGGCCGCCGAGAAGCTGGCCGAGGAAGGCATCGAGTGCGAGGTCGTGGACCTGCGCACCCTGCGTCCGCTGGATCACGAGACCATCGTCGAGAGCGTCAAGAAGACCAGCCGTCTGGTCTCGGCCGAAGAGGGCTGGGGTCCGATGGGCGTCGGCGCCGAGGTCGTGGCCCGGGTGATCGAACACGCCTTCGACTATCTGGATGCGCCGCCGCTGCGGGTGCACCAGGAAGACGTGCCGCTGCCTTACGCCGCCAATCTGGAAGCCCTGTCGCTGCCGGGCGTGGACAAGATCATCAAGGCTGTGAAGCAGGTGATGGCGTGACCGAGGCTTCGGAGTTCATGCTGACGACGCCGGAAAGTGTCGCGGCGGATCCCAAGGCTATCGAAGTGTTGCGCATGTGGTGGTCGAAGGAAGAACCGGTGATGTCGGTGAAGCCCGCCTTCAGCGATCCGATCCAGTTCGGGCGGCTGCTGGCCTATGCCGCTCGCCATATGGCGCACGGGTACGCCGTGCGTCACGATCACGATGAAACAGCGGCCTACAACCGCATCCTCGAAGGTCTCAGCGAAGTGGTGAAGGCGGCGAACGTCCGCACCGTCGCTGAGCCGACCACGCATACCGGGGGGAACGCCTGATGACCGATATCCTGATGCCCGCCCTGTCTCCGACCATGGAAGAGGGCGTCCTAGCCAAGTGGCACGTCAAGGTGGGCGACGTCGTCTCCGCCGGGGACGTGATCGCCGAGATCGAAACCGACAAGGCCACCATGGAAGTCGAGGCCGTGGATGAAGGCGAGATCACCGACATCCTGGTCGCCGAAGGTACGGAAGGCGTGAAGGTCAACACCCCGATCGCCCGTCTGAAGGACGAGGGCGGGGCCGCTGCGCCGAAGCCGGCCGCCAAGGCTGAGGAGGCCCCGAAGGCCGCACCGGCCGCAGTCGAGGCGCCCAAGGCGTCCGCACCGGTCGCGCCGGCTCCGGCCGCGCCGAAGTCGGACAGTGGCGAACGCATCTTCTCGTCGCCTCTGGCGCGTCGCATCGCCGCCCAGAACGGCGTCGATCTGAAGTCGATCAAGGGCACGGGCCCGCATGGCCGGATCGTCAAGCGCGACGTCGAGGCCGCCGGCAAGGGCGCCGCTCAACCGGCCGCCGCGCCGACCGCCGCCGCCGCGACCTCGGGTATTGCGCCGCGTCAGGTGCAATCCCTGGCCCAGATGGGCATCCCGGACGGCAGCTACGACCTGATCCCGCTGGACGGGATGAAGAAGGCCGTGGCGCGTCGCATGGTCGACAGCATCCAGAACGTGCCGCACTTCCCGCTGTTCATCGACTGCGAGATCGACCAGCTGATGGCTGTTCGCGCCAAGGTGAACAAGATGCTGGAGCCGCAGGGGATCAAGGTTTCGGTCAACGACTTCATCATCAAGGCTGCGGCCCTGGCGCTGAAGATGGTGCCGGAGGCGAACGCCTCCTACACCCCCGAAGGCATCGCCATGCACCACAACGCCGACGTCTCGATGGCGGTGGCGATCGACGGCGGCCTGATCACCCCGATCATTCGCAAGGCCGAGACCAAGGGCCTGGCGCAGATCGCGACCGAGTCCAAGGACCTGGCCAAGCGCGCCCGCGAACGCAAGCTGAAGCCCGAAGAGTTCCAGGGCGGCACCTTCTCGGTGTCCAACCTGGGCATGTTCGGCATCAAGCAGTTCACCTCGATCATCAATGAGCCCCAGGGCTGTATCATGAGCGTGGGCGCGGGCGAGCAGCGCGCGGTCGTCAAGAACGGACAGATCGTGCCGGCCACGGTCATGACCGTGACCCTGACCTGCGATCACCGCGTTGTGGACGGCGCGACCGGCGCCCGTTTCCTGCAGGCGTTCAAGCCGCTGATCGAAGATCCCGTCGCGATGCTGGCGTAAGGGGAGGGTGAGGTCATGACCTCGGTCTATGACTTCTCCGCCCGCGCCATCGACGGCACGGAGGTTTCGCTGGACCGTTTTCGCGGTCAGGCGCTGCTGATCGTCAATACGGCGTCCAAGTGTGGTTTCACCGGCCAATATGACGGGCTGGAGAAGCTGCACCGGACGTTCGCTGACCGGCCGTTCGAGGTGCTGGGCTTTCCCTGCAACCAGTTCGGGGAGCAGGAGCCGGGGCGGGCGGCGGAGATCGCCGCCTTCTGCGCCACCAGTTTCGACGTGACCTTCCCCCTGTTCGACAAGGTGGAGGTCAATGGGCCGAACCGGCATCCGCTGTACGCTTGGCTGACGCAGCAGAAGCGCGGCTTCCTCGGCTCGCAATCCATCAAATGGAACTTCACCAAGTTCCTGACCGACCGCGAGGGCAGGGTGGTCGCCCGCTACGCCCCGCAAACAGAACCCGAGGCCATCAAGGCCGACATCGAGAAGTTGATCTGATCATGGCTGCTGAATTCGATCTCGTCGTCATCGGCTCGGGCCCCGGCGGTTACGTCGCGGCCATCCGCGCCAGCCAACTGGGCCAGAAGGTCGCCATCGTCGAGCGCGAGAACCTGGGCGGCATCTGCCTGAACTGGGGCTGTATCCCGACCAAGGCCCTGCTGAAGTCGGGCGAGAAGTTCGAGAGCCTGAGCCATCTGAAGGACTACGGCCTGTCGGCGTCCGGCGCGTCGTTTGACTTCGACGCCATCATCCAGCGCTCGCGCGGCGTCGCGGCGACGATGAACAAGGGCGTCGCCTTCCTGATGAAGAAGAACAAGATCGAGGTGATCGAGGGCTCGGCCAAGCTGGAGAAGGGCGCTGCGGCGCCCAAGGTCGTGATCGCCCTGAAGGCCGGCGGTTCGCGCACGGTCGAGGCCAAGGCGGTCATGCTGGCCGTAGGCGCCCGCGCCCGCGCCCTGCCGCAGATCGGCCTGGAGGCTGACGGCGACAAGATCTGGGCCTATCGCGACGCCCTGGCGCCGAAGAAGCTGCCCAAGTCCTTCGTCGTCATCGGCTCGGGCGCCATCGGCATCGAGTTCGCCAGCTTCTATCGCGCCCTGGGCGCCGAGGTGACGGTCGTCGAGGCGGTCGAGCGCATCATGCCGGTCGAGGACGAGGAAGTCTCCAAGGCCGCCCAGAAGTCGTTCGAGAAGCGCGGCATCAAGTTCAAGCTCGGGGCCAAGGTGACCAAGGTCTCCAAGACCGGCGCCGGCGTGAAGGTGGACATCGAGGTCGGCGGCAAGGCCGAGTCGCTCGAGGCCGAAGTCTGCATCTCGGCCGTCGGCATCACCGCCAACACCGACGGCATCGGCCTGGAGGCGCTGGGCGTCGAACTGGACCGGGGCCACATCAAGACCGACGGCCACTGCCAGACCAACGTCAAGGGCCTGTTCGCCATCGGCGACTGCGCCGGCGCCCCCTGGCTGGCGCACAAGGCGTCGCACGAAGGCATCCACGCCGCCGAATTCATCGCCGGCTACAAGACCCCGAACGTCCATTCGCCCATCGCCGGCTGCACCTACGCCCAGCCGCAGGTCGCCTCGGTCGGCGTCACCGAACAGGCCGCCCGCACCGAGAAGCGTGAGGTCAAGATCGGCCGCTTCCCGTTCCGCGTGAACGGCAAGGCCGTGGCCGCCGGCGAGATCGACGGCTTCGTCAAGGTGATCTTCGACGCCAAGACCGGCGCCCTGATCGGCGCCCATATGATCGGCCACGAAGTGACCGAGATGATCCAGGGCTATGTCACCGCCATCACCATGGAGGCGACGGAAGAGGACATTCACGGCATCGTCTATCCACACCCGACCATGTCGGAAGCCATGCACGAGGCGGCGCTGGACGCCTACGGGCGGGTGATCCACATCTGATGGACCACATCAATGGGCAGAAGGGCAACAAAGGCTGAGATTAAAGCAGACTTTCTTGCTGCTAACCCCAGATGTTGTTTTTGCAACGGTGAGCGGGCTTCGGCGGAGTTAGATCATGCTCCGGCACGGATCTGTTTCCGACAAAAGCAGGGACCTGAAGGATTTGTTTTTCCCAGTTGCGTCCAGTGTAATCGGGCTGCTGCAATCAGTGAGCAAGTCGTAGCGTTCCTCATTCGAATGATGGAACCCACAAGTGCATATCTCGATGATCGCGATATCGATAAACTTATCAGTGGCTTGATCAACAATACGCCCGCCGCGTTGCCAATTCTCAATGCCATTGCAGCAGCTCGTATTCGCAATGAATTGCCCTCAGGTACAGCCGACTCTGTCGAAGAACGTACGGTGATTATTGATCCGTGCGTTCATGACTACGTAGATGTGTTCGTCACGAAGATGCTCTATGCGATCCGCTACAAGGTGAGTGGTGAATTCGCAGGCCCCAAGCATCGACGATGGATCATGTGGGCCCAGGTCGGCACGTCGAGTGCGCGATACTTAACAGGACGAGCAGAAGCGTTCTTCGGGGAGCTACAGGTCGGTCAGCGGGTCAATGTCGAGCTTGGCAGTCAGTTCCAATACCGTCACGGCTTTAACGCTGCCCACGGCTATCTTGGCCTGTGGATGCAGTTTGGGGAGGGGCTGATGCTTTTTTCGGTGTTAGGTCCGGGCCAGCAAATGGCCACCATTAAGGGCGGGGAATTTAAGCGGTATCTACCAATGAGGGAACTGGGCTTGCGTGTTAACAAGCGGCATCAAGGTCGTCCTTGGAAAATAGTAGCCTAGGTTAACGCTTCTTGCCCAGCTCCGCCGCGATGTCCTTGGTCATGCGGCCGACCTTGCGGTGGGCGGCGGTGATCTGGTCCCTGGTCACGCCCCAGCGCTTCATCCAGTATTCGACCGACTGGCGCTCCGACAGGTCGATGCGGTCCTTGTCGATGAAGCCGCGCTTGTCCTTTAGTCCCGCCATGGTCGGCTCCTGTTGAGGTTTTGACCGGTCCGGCCGCTTGGGCCTTCTTAGACCTGTCCGCCCCGACGAAACAGGCGGTTCAGGCCTCCGGCAAGACGCCCGTTTCGAAGAAGGCGTCCAGGCGGGCTTCCCAAGGGGCGGTGTCCAGGCCCTGGGCGGCGATCCAGGCGTCGTCGAAATAGGTGGAGGCGTAGCGGTCGCCGTGGTCGCACAGGATCGACACGATCGAGCCGCACTCGCCCGCGCGCGCCATTTCCTGAACCAACTGAACACAGGCCCACAGGTTGGTGCCGGTCGATCCGCCGCAGGGGCGGCCGAGACGCCGGCTCAGCACGCGCGTGGCGGCGATGGAGGCGACGTCGGGCACGACGATCATCCGATCCACCAAGCTGGGGATGAAGGAGGGTTCGACCCGCGCGCGGCCGATGCCTTCGATGAGGGACGGACGGTCGAGGCTGGTCTGGACCGTCGCATCGGCCCAGTGACGGTGAAAGACGGAGGCTTCCGGGTCGGCGACGCAGATCTGAGTTTCGTGGCGGTTGAAACGGGCGAACCGGCCGATGGTCGCCGATGTCCCGCCCGTGCCCGCGCCGCACACGATCCAGCGGGGCACGGGGCAGGGCTCGCGTCGCATCTGGGCGAAGATGGACTCGGCGATATTGTTGTTCCCGCGCCAATCCGTCGCCCGCTCGGCATAGGTGAACTGGTCCATGTAGTGGCCGCCCAGTTCGTCGGCGAGCCGCTGGCTTTCCGAATAGGCCTGGCCCGGAACGTCCACAAAATGGCAGCGGCCGCCATAGAATTCGATGGCGGCGATCTTCTCCTGGGCGGTGGAGCGCGGCACCACGGCGATGAAGGGCAGGTTCAGCATCCGGGCGAAATAGGCTTCGGACACGGCGGTCGAGCCGCTGGACGCCTCGACGATGGTCATCCCCTCGCCGATCCAGCCGTTGCTGAGGGAATAGAGGAACAGCGACCGCGCCAGACGGTGCTTCAGGCTGCCGGTCGGGTGGCTGGATTCGCCCTTCAGATACAGGGCGATGTCCGACAGGGCCGGCATGTCCACCGGGATCAGATGGGTGTCGGCCGAGCGGTTGTAGTCCGCCTCGATCCGCCGCATGGCCCAGCTCAGCCAGGCGCGATCGACGGTGGGACGGGCAGGGGCGGACATGGCGGACTCGGTCGAAGACGGGAAGGCGATGGCTTAGGCCAAAGCTTGGCCGGCGGCAAAGGCGGATGAAGCCCGCCCCCTTTAGCCCGCCTTCTCCACGAAACTGTCGATCACCCGTTTCTCGCCGGCCTTTTCGAAATCGACCAGCAGTTTATTGCCCTCGATGACGCGGACGTGGCCGTAGCCGAACTTCTGGTGGAAGACGCGTTCGCCCTTTTTCCAGCCGGAGCCGGACTTGGGATCGGCGGTGGCGATCAGGCGCCCGTCGCCTTCGATCACGGCCTTGCGGGCGGGGATCTTGTTCGGGGTCTGGGCGGCGGTGAAGGATTGGGCGCGTTTCCAGCCGGGCGACGAATAGCCGCTGCCGAAGCTGGGTGCGTCGTCCCAGCGGCTCTTGGCCTCCTTCATCCCGGCGGAGGCGCCGTAGTAGCCGGTGTCGGACTGGGGATCGACGTGGGCGATCGGCAGTTCGTCAACGAAGCGGCTGGGCAGTTGCGAGGTCCAACGGCCATAGACCAGACGATTGGCGGCGAAGGATATGCGGGCGTCCTGTTTGGCGCGGGTGACGCCGACATAGGCCAGGCGGCGTTCCTCCTCGAGGCCCTTCTCGCCTTTTTCATCGATGCTGCGCTGGCTGGGGAAGACGCCTTCCTCCCAGCCCGGCAGGAAGACCAAGGGGAACTCCAGCCCCTTGGCGCCGTGAAGGGTCATGATCTGGACCGCGCCGTCGCCGTTCGGATCGTCGCTGGTCGCGCGCTCCAGATCCATGACCAGGGAGACGTGTTCCAGATAGGCCTGCAGCGTCTCGAACTGCTGCATCGACTGGGTCAGTTCCTTCAGGTTGTCCAACCGGGTCTGACCGCTGGTCCGGTCGGCCTTCTGCATATCGGTGTAGCCGCTCTCCTCCAGCACCGTTTCCATGACCTCCCAATGGGGCGTGGTCTCGGACAGGGCGCGCCAGCGGTCGAGGTCGCGCACGAAGTTGGACAGGGCGGTGCGGGTGCGGGCCTGAAGCTCGTCGGTGTTGATCAGGCCGCGCACCGCCGTCAGGGCCGACAGGTCGTGTTGGCGGGCCAGTTGTAGGATCTTCTGTACGCTGGTGTCGCCGATGCCGCGCTTGGGCACATTGACGATCCGCTCGAAGGCCAGATCGTCGTCCTCGGACTGGATCAGCCGCATATAGGCGTGGGCGTCGCGGATCTCGGCCCGTTCGAAGAAGCGCGGGCCGCCGATGACGGCATAGGGGATGGCCAGCATGACCAGCCGTTCCTCGAAAGCCCGCATCTGGAACGAGGCGCGGACCAGGATGGCCATGTCCTTGTATTTCAGCCCCGGTTCGCCGGCATGGGGACGACGCGCAGTCTCGATCTCGTCGGCGATCAGCCGGGCCTCGGCCTCGCCGTCCCAGACGCCGCGCACCCGCACCTTGTCGCCGCTGTCGTCCTCGGTCCACAGGGTCTTGCCCAGCCGGTCGCGGTTGGCGGCGATCAGGCCCGAGGCGGCGCCCAGGATATGGCTGGTCGAGCGATAGTTGCGCTCCAGCTTGACGATCTTGGCGCCGGAGAAGTCGCGCTCGAAGCGCAGGATGTTGTCCACCTCGGCCCCGCGCCAGCCGTAGATCGACTGGTCGTCGTCGCCGACACAGCAGACATTGCCGGTCGAGGCCGTCAGCAGCCGCAGCCACAGATACTGGGCGACGTTGGTGTCCTGATATTCGTCCACCAGAATGTAGCGAAACCGGCGACGATATTCGTCCGCCAGGTCCGCATGTTTGGACAGGATGGTGATGTTGTGCAGCAGCAGGTCGCCGAAGTCGCAGGCGTTCAGGCTGCGCAGGCGGGCCTGATAGGCGGCGTACAGGCCCTGGCCCTTGCCGTTGGCGAAATCCTCGCCGGGGGGCAATTTCTCAGGCGTCCAGCCGCGGTTCTTCCAGTGGTCGATCAGGCCGGACAGCGACTTGGGCGTCCAGCGCTTGGTGTCGATATTGGCGGCTTCCAGCAGCTGTTTCAGCACCCGTTCCTGGTCGTCGGTGTCCAGGATGGTGAAGCTGGACTTCAGCCCGACCAGTTCGGCGTGACGGCGCAGGATCTGGGCGGCGATGGAGTGGAAGGTGCCCAGCCAGCGCAGGCCCTCGGCCGAGGGACCGATCAGATGGGTGATCCGCTCGCGCATCTCGCGGGCGGCCTTGTTGGTGAAGGTGACGACCAGCAACTCCCACGGCCTGGCCCGGCCGGTCGCCAGGATGTGCGCCAGCCGCGTGGTCAGCACCCGCGTCTTGCCGGTGCCGGCGCCGGCCAGAACCAGGACCGGCCCCTCGGTCGCTTCCACCGCCTCGCGTTGTTCCGGATTCAGCCCTTCGAGATAGTCGCGCGGTCCCGCCCCGTCGGGCGCTCGTGCGCGGGCCAGGTCGGAGATGCGGGGGGCGGGAAGATCGGTCACAGGCTTTGAGACATCCGGCAGGCAGAATCAAAACCGGAACATAAGGGGACCGGAGGGCGATGTCAGGGCCGTCGCCCAAATGAAACCTTGGAACTGGCTTCGGCGCAGGCCGGTTCCTTGGATGATGAGACGAGACGACCAGAAGATCGAGGAGACGCCGGATCGCACCCCCAAGGCTGCGAAGGCGGGTTGGCGCGCCTTCGCCTTGGGCATGATCGGCATGTTCGCGCTCATCATCCTGTGGATCGTCATGGCCGAAGCGGCAGACGATCCCCACGGCGACGCGGCGTTGATCGAACGGCCGCAATCCGCCGAGGAGAGGACGCTGGAACGCCGCGAGGCGCGGGCCGACCGGCCTATTTCAGACCATAGGTGATGGTGGTCACGACCCGGACCTTCTTGTCGATCGAGGCGGCTTCGTCTCCGCCTGCGCCGTCACGCGGCAGGATTTCGAAAGAGCCCTGTGTGGCCTGACGGATCGGGCCAAGCGGGGTGCCGGAATCCTTGGCGAACTGTTCGGCCCCGGTTCGCGCCGCCGCCGTGCCCTCTGCGATCATCTGGGGCCGAACATCGTTCAGCTTGGTGAAGACATAGGAGGGACCCTGGAAGTCCTGCAACACCACGCCCTGGCGCACCAGATCGTTCAGGGCGCGGGTCGTCGTCTGAACCCGGGCGACGTCGTTCGTGCGGACGATGACCGTCTGGGCCAGGATGAAGCGCGGCCCGCCGTTCTGGGCGGCGTATTCGCGCGACCGGGTGTCGGCCACCTCCAGCCGGCCCAGATCGACGGCGTCGGCCGGATAACCCTGAGCCGTCAGGAACTGCCGCACCAGGGACAGGTCGCCGTCGATGCGTGTCTGAACTTCAGACAGAACATCGCCCGATGCGGTGAAGCGCAGCGGCAGGACCGCCAGATCGGCCTTCACATTGCGTTCCGACAGGCCGCGAACCGTCACGGTCCGGTCCCCGGCCCGCGCATGGATCACGCCCTGACCGACCAGGGCGCCGGCGCCGATGAGCCCCAGGGCCAGAAGGCTCCCGATGACGGTGGCGGGAATGAGACGGCTATTGTCCATGGCGGCTTCCTTTTATGCTCAAGGTTTACGCTTTTACACCATGCTCCGCCACCCAGTTCAGCGCCAGCAGGCGGCATGCTGAAGCCAGGGGACGGCGTCCCCGGCCGGCGTCGATGTCGGCCAGAAGCTGGGCCTTGCTGAGGCTGCGGGTCTGGGCAATCCGGTCCAGAACCGCCCAGAACTCGGGCTCCAGCGCGACCGAGGTGGCGTGGCCCGCCAGAACGACGGACCGTTTGGCCAGGCCGCTCACCGCGCGGACTTCAGCACGATCTCGGCGAAGGCCGGAGCGCCCTGGGTCAGGACCGCGTGACGGGTGTCGGTGACGAAGACCAGGGCGCCGGCGGCGTCGCGGATCTCGGCGCGCGCGGCATAGGCATGGCGCGGGTCGATCTGGGCCGTGGGGAGGCCCAGGCTGACGCGATAGGGCGGGGCGCCGGTCAGGGGCTCGCGGGCCTCGGCCAGGACCAGGGCCGGGGCGTCGGCCCGGCTGACGTCCTCGACCCGCACCGTCAGCACATGGCCGGGCGGCAGCATGATTCGCTCGCGATACAGGGCGGTGACCGTCACGACGGTCGTGCCTGCGCTCATCTCCGGACCGGTCGGCGCGACGGCGCAGGCGGCCAGCACCAGACCGGCGGGCAGGATCAGGGGGGCGTAACGCATGGCGGTCTCCTCTAGAGGACAATCAGTCTGTCATACTCGGGCGCAAGACGTGAGCGGCGCTTTCGCGACGTCGATGATAAGCGGGCTTCGCCCGTCGGAGCCTGTCCATGAGTCGCCCCATCACCATTCTCGCCATCGCCGTCTGCGCCCTGATCTGGGGCACGACCTGGTTCGCCATCACCCTGCAGCTGGGCGTGGTGGATCCGATCGTCTCCATCGTCTGGCGGTTCGGACTGGCGGCGGTCGTTCTGTTCGCCTTCTGCGCCCTGACGCGGCGTCCGCTGCGCCTGACCCGCGCCCAGCATCTGGCCGCCGTGGGGCAGGGCGCCTTCGTCTTCGCCGTCAGCTACGGCTTCGTCTATGCGGCGGAGGAACGCGTGGCCTCGGCCGTCGTCGCCGTCATCTTCGCCGCCCTGGCCTTCGTGAACCTGATCCTGTTTCGGGTTATGGAGCGCCAGAAGGCCGCCGCCGGCGCCTGGCAGGGGGCGATCCTGGGGGTGTGCGGGGTCGCCGTCCTGTCGTTCGGACAGTTGTCGGGGGCAGGCGTCTCCGCGGGCGTGGCGCCCGTTCTGGGCGTGGTCTTCGCCTTGATCGCCGTCCTCGCCTCTGCCTTCGGCAATTGGTTCGCCTGGCGCGGCCAACAGGCCGGCGCGCCGGTCATGGCCGCGACCGCCTGGGCCATGGCCTATGGCACGGCCATGGTGGCGGTCTATGGGTTCGCGACCGGCGTGGAATGGCGGATCGAGCCGACCCCGGCCTATATTCTGTCTCTGCTGCACCTGTCCCTGTTTGGATCGGTGATCGCCTTCGGGCTGTATTTCACCTTGGCGCGGCAACGCGGCTATGCCCTGGCCAGCTATATTTCGGCCCTGACCCCGCCGATCGCCGTCATCATGTCGGTCCTGTTCGAGGGCGCCCATGTCGGCGTGACCATGCTGATCGGCCTGATCCTGGTGCTGGGCGGCCAGGTCCTGTTGATCCGCGCGCCGAAGGCCTAGGGGATCAGTCGTCCAGCTTCTGTCCATCGAGCTGCCGGGCGGCGCGCTCGCGCTCCTTGTCCGCAGACTGTTTCTGAGCCTTGGTGCGGCCATGGGCGGCGCGGTTGGCGGCGGCGCGGGTCTTGTCCTCGGCCTTGGTCCGCGCCTTTCGCGCCCGGTTCAGATTGATGATCTCGGCCATGTCTAGGGCTGCGGCGCGGCGGAAGTCGGCGTCTCCGGCTCCTTGGGCCTTAGGGCCTCGGGCACTTGATCCTCCGGAAGGACAGCGGGGGGAATGAAAACGGGACCCGACGCGGCCTGGTCGAGCCGGGTCCAGCCGTCCGCTGACCGGCCCCGCTCGCGACCCAGGTTGAACAGGGCGGTCATGGTCGGCTGGTCGAATTTCAGACTGGACGCCTCGACGTTGTCGGGGATGGCCGCCAGCGACATGGTCATGCCGTTGCGCTGGGCGAAAGCCGCCGTGGTCGCCAGATGGGTTCGCAGCGAGGCCTTGCTCATACTGTCGTAGCTTCGCATCAGAATGGCCGTCAGCCGGCCCGAGGTGACCCCGTCATTGCGACCGACCTGTCCATTGACGACGACGTACAGGCTGCCGACGCCCCGCTCTTCGCGCTTGCGGGTCCATAGGGTCAGGTTCTCCGGAATGGCGAGGAAAGGGGTGTTCACGCCGCCGTCGGCGTGCATCTCCATCACCACGGTTTGGTCCGGTTGCAGCCCCGCGATGAGGACCGGCGGGAAGACGCCGGGAATACTGGCCGAGGCCACCAGCACTTCCTTGAACAGGGCGCGCGAATTCTCGTCGTTCTGGCTGGCCAGCAGGCCCATGTCCCAGATGACGGTCTCCTCGCTGTCGAGGTTCGTCGTGGCCACCAGCAGGCGGCGGCCCTTGGCGTGTTCACGGGCGATGGCCTGCAACAGGTCCAGCGTGACGTTCTCGTCCACCAGCTTGCGCAGGGCGCCGGCGCTGAACAGGCTGGGGTAGAGGAAGATCGCCAGACTGCGCCAGCTCAACAGGCTGCTGGCGCCCCCTCCCGTATAGGCATAGCCCAGTTGCGGATCCCATTCGGACCCGGCGAAGGCGAAGGGCGCGGCGAGAGCGCCCGTGCTGACCCCCGTGACGATGTCGAAGACCGGACGGTCGCCCCGCTCGGTCCAGCCCACCAGAAGCCCGGCGCCATAGGCTCCGTTGGCGCCGCCGCCGGACAGGGCCAGGATCGAAAGGGGCCGCCCCGTCGACAGCCGCTCGCCCACTTCCTGGGAGAAAGCCGCCAGCCGGGCCGCGTCATTGGCGCGAATGCGCGGATCCCGCGCCGGTATCAGCGAGCCGTCCGCGATGCGCAGCGGTCCTGTCGGCCGGTCCAAGGTGCCGCATGACGCCACCGACAAGGCCATGACGACCGCCAGCAGACTCGAACAGATTCGTCTCATCCGATGCGTTCTCATTGAAAATCCCCGTCAGCGTTCATACCGCTGCGACGGGCCCCTTGTCATCACCGGGGGGTGCAAGGGCGGTCTCTAAGCACTGCGTTTTGACGTCGAGCGGGTGACCGGTCCCCCTGAGCCAGGAGAGCCGGGTGAAAGCGAATTAACGAATGCCCCGCTGTCGCAGGCGGGGCGTTTTGGCTATCTGTATGGCCACGCCTGCCGGAGAGCTGAGATGGTCCGCCTGATCCTGAATATCCTGTGGTTCATTTTTGGCGGCTGGCTGTCGGGTCTGCTGTGGTTGCTGGGCGGTGCGATCCTGGCCCTGACCATCGTCGGCTTGCCGTGGAGTTTCGCGGCCTGGCGGATCGCCAGCTATTCCTTCTGGCCGTTCGGGCGGGAGATCGTCTGGCAGGACACCCATCCGGTGGCGGGCTGCTTGGGACTGGTGCTGAACGTCGTCTGGTTCGTCGTGGCCGGCTGGTACATCGCCCTCTCGCACCTGATCATCGCGGTGGCCGAGTTCGTATCCATCATCGGCATCCCCTTCGCCCTGAAGGACCTGGAGCTGGCCAAGCTGGCCCTGGCGCCGGTGGGACGAACGATCCGCGACAAGCCCTGAGCTCAATCGAGTTCCAGCAAGATGTCCAACATCATCTCGCGACGAGTAAGGAAGTTGCGAGTGACCTGATAATGGTCGGTATCCTCGTACTCGATCCGTTCGAGCCCATGGTCTGACGCCTGATAGATCCAGGCGTTGGGATAGCCGAGCAGGATGGGCGAATGGGTGGCGATGATCAACTGCGACCGCGCCATCACCAGTTCGTGCAGACGCGAGAGGAAGGACAGTTGCCGGCTAGGCGACAGGGCGGCCTCCGGTTCGTCGAGAATGTAAAGGCCGTCGCCGATGAAGCGGTTATCGAACAGGGCGAAGAAGGACTCGCCGTGGGACTGCTCATGCAGTCGGCGGGCGCCGTATCGTTCGCCTCTGACCTCGGGGTCTTCCAGATAGGAGGCGACCGTGAAGAAGCTCTCCGCCCTCAGGAAGAAGCCGTCCTGAACCCGCTGCGCCGATCGAACGGGCCGGACGAACCGGTGCAGCGGGGAATGGCTGTCGCGCGTGCCAAAGCGATGTTCGCGGCCGCCGCCTTCGGCATTGAACCCCCAGGCCACCGCCAGGGCCTCGATCAGCGTGGACTTTCCCGAGCCGTTCTCACCGACCAGAAAGGTCACGTTCGGATGGAAGGCCAGCCGGTCGAGCGTGCGCACGACCGGCAGGTTGAAAGGATAGACGGAAGCGTCCCAGCCGTCTCGGCGCTCGAAAAGGGCCTCGATCCAGTAGGGACGCTCCAGCGCGGTCATCGCATCAGCCCGGCGAGATCATCTTCTCGGGGCGGACCGCTTCGTCGAATTCGGCGTCGGTCAGATAGCCGCCTCCGACGGCTTCCTCGCGCAGGGTGGTGCCGTTCTTGTGCGCGGTCTTGGCGATCTTGGCGCAGAGGTCGTAACCCAGCTTGCCGTTCAGGGCGGTGACCAGCATCAGCGAGTTGTTCAGGCCGCGCGCGATGTTGTCTTCGCGGGCCTCGATGCCGACGACGCAGTTGTCGGTGAAGCTGATGGCCGCATCGGCGACCAGACGCACCGACTGCAGGAAGTTGTAGGCCATGACGGGGTTGTAGACGTTCAGCTCGAAATGCCCCTGCGAGCCGGCGAAGGTCAGGGCGGTGTTGTTGCCGAACACCTGGACGCAGACCTGGGTCAGGGCTTCGCACTGGGTCGGATTGACCTTGCCCGGCATGATCGACGAGCCGGGCTCGTTCTCCGGCAGGGCCAGTTCGCCCAGGCCCGAACGCGGGCCGGAACCCAGGAAGCGGATGTCGTTGGCGATCTTGAACAGCGAGGCGGCGACGGTGTTGATCGCGCCGTGGCTGAAGACCATGGCGTCATGGGCGGCCAGGGCCTCGAACTTGTTCGGCGCCGTGGTGAAGGCAAGCCCGGTGATCTCGGCGATCTGGGCGGCGACCTTTTCCGCGAAACCGATGGGGGCGTTCAGGCCGGTGCCGACGGCGGTGCCGCCCTGGGCCAGTTCCATCAGCTTGGGCAGGGTCTGTTCGATGCGCTCGATGCCGTTGGCGACCTGTTGGGCATAGCCGCCGAACTCCTGGCCCAGGGTCAGGGGGGTGGCGTCCTGGGTGTGGGTGCGGCCGATCTTGATGATGTGGGCCCAGGCCTTGGCCTTGGCGTCCAGGGCGGCGTGCAGGTGCTTCAGCGCCGGGATCAGGTCGTTGACCACCTGTTCCGCGCAGGCCACGTGCATGGCGGTCGGATAGGTGTCGTTCGACGACTGGCTCATGTTGACGTGATCGTTGGGGTGGACCGGCTTCTTGGAGCCCATCTCGCCGCCCAGGATTTCGATGGCGCGGTTCGAGATCACCTCATTGGCGTTCATGTTCGACTGGGTGCCCGACCCCGTCTGCCAGACGACCAGGGGGAAGTGGTCGTTCAGCCTGCCTTCGATGACCTCGTTGGCCGCCTTGATGATGGCGTCGGCCAGGGCAGGATCCAGCTTGCCCAGGTCGCGGTTGGTCTCAGCGGCGGCGCGCTTGACGATGCCCAGGGCGCGGACGACCGGCAGGGGCTGTTTCTCCCAGCCGATCTTGAAATTGCCCAGCGACCGCTGCGCCTGGGCCCCCCAGTAGCGGTCGGCGGCGACCTCGATGGGGCCGAAGGTGTCGGTTTCGATGCGGACGTTGCTCATGCGCGGATCTCGTCTCTCAGACGTGGCGGTTGGTTGCGCGGCGGTGTAGCACGAGAGCGGGACAGGGCAAGGCGAGGCCAGATGATGAGACCAAAGGCGATACTGGCGGCCGCGTTGTTGGCGCTGGCGAACTGCGCCAGTCTTCCTGCTGATCCGGCGCGTCCTCGGGTCGTCCTAGATACTACGGCGGGGCGGATCGTCTTGGCGCTCGACGCCGCTGCGGCGCCGATCAGCACCTGCAACTTCATCGGCTATGTCGTCTTCGGCGACTACGACAACGGGTCCTTCTTCCGCACGGTCGTCCGCGAGACCAATACGGCCAACCCCAATCCCATCGACGTCATTCAGGCGGCGACCCCCCGCGGCAGCGATGACGACTCCCGGCCTCCTATCGTGCTGGAGCGGACCCGCGACACCGGACTGCGCCATCTTGCCGGGACTGTTTCGATGGCGCGCGGCGCTCCGGACAGCGCGACTTCCAGCTTTTTCATCGTCACTCAGGACACGCCCAGTCTCGACTTCGGTGGCGGCCGCAATCCTGATGGTCAGGGGTTTGCAGCGTTCGGAAAAGTCGTCGAGGGGTTGGATGTCGCGCGCCGCATCCAGCGGATGCCGGCAGACGATGCGGAGCAACTGACTCCGCCGGTGACGATCCGTTCGGCGCGCTTGCTGGACGCCGCGCCGGCCGCTTGCACCCAATGACGAAAGGCTGGATCGGGACAGGCAAGGTGCGGGCGCGCGAGGACGGCGAGGCGGTCGAGATCGTCATCGACGGCCTGACCACCCAGGCCAAATACTACAAGCCGCTGGTCTATGAGTTCATGCGCAAGGAATGGGCGTCACGCCCGTCCTGGGGCGATCATGTCGTCGAGATCCGCATGGAGCATGTGGGCGAGCCGCCGTGGATGGATCTGGACAACCTGGCCAAGGCCCTGCTCGATTCCATCAAGGGCTATCTGTTCCACGACGACGCCCAGGTCGCCCGCCTGCTGGTCGAGCGACGCGAGGGCGAGAGGGAGCGGATCATGATCCGCTCCTATCCCCGTCGGGACTGAGCCGTCACTTTTTCCGGAACTGGTCCAGCGACACGACCTTGGGGCCGTCCGAGCCCGGCGTCGGGTCCTCGGGCGGGGTCGTTTCCTCGATCACTTCGACGATCTCGGGCTCATCGAACTGAAGCAGGAACTGGACGCTGGGGTCGTAGAATCGGGTCACGGCCGAATAGGGCATGGCCAGGGTGCGCGGCACGCCGCCGAACCGCAGCTTGACGGAGAACCGGTCGGCCTCGACCTGCAGGTCCTCGTACTGGTGTTGCAGCACCACCGTCATCTCGTCCGGGTATTTGGCCAGCATGTCCGGCGGGATGCTGACCCCGGCGGCGCGGGTCTTGAAGGTGATGTAGAAGTGGTGGGCGCCCGGCAGGCCTTCGGCCAGAACATGGTCGAGCGCAGAACGGATCACGCCGCGCAACGCCTCGTGCGCCAGCCGCTCATACTGCATCTCATCGACCGGAGGGGTCTGGTCGGTCATCGTCACCTCGCAATTCAGCGCGACTGATAGCGTCGCCGGTCCCGCCGCGAAAGATGCGAATAGGGTAAACGGACAGTATGTGCGGAAGAAACGCCGGGATTCTGTTGCCAGGCTCCCGACAGGCCCCGCCCAAGGATCTGAACCCCTAGGACTTAAGATTCGAAATCACCCGAACCGCATTACGCGGCGAGAGCGACTTCTCCAGCGAAGTTATCGTTCGCAGTTAGAAAATGGCCCGATACGGTGGGCCAGGACGAGCGAAAGCAATCCTCTTTACACGTCCGTCGATGCTAGTCGGCCCCATGCTGCCTCCGCCGATAACGCGGGGAGAAAGTTGGTGGAGCCGCCGGGAATCGCACCCGGGTCCGGTCCGCTTATTACAAGCGCGTTTATCGCTATAGTCCGGCCGAAACCGGACAGGTCCAATATAGGCGTTGCGCGGACGCTTTCCAAGCGCCGCGTGCGTTTCAAACCCGCGCCCAGCCCGGGGTCTGGTTCCTGAACCAGGTCAGCTGGCGTTTGGCGTAGTTTCGGGTCGCCTGTTTCAGGGCGTCGATCGCTTCATCCCGACCGATTTCTCCGGCCAGATACGCCGCCAATTCGCGCGCCCCGACCGCCTTCATAGCGGGTAGGGCCGGGGACAGATTCCGCGCAGTCAGGGCGCGCACCTCGTCGAGCGCGCCGTTCTCCATCATCACATCCACACGCCGGTCGCAGTTGGCGTAGAGGTCCGCACGGTCCGGCTCGATGACCCGTCCCCTCCATGACCCCGGCGTCAGCAGAGGGCGGGTGTCCGCCTTCCAGTCGCTCAAGGCGCGGCCGCTGGCCGAATGGACGCTCATGGCGCGCACCAGCCGTTGGCGGTCGCCCTGTTCGATGGAACGGGCGGCTTCGGCGTCGATTTCAGCGAGACGGGCGCGGAATGCGGCTTCGCCCTGGGCCATATAGTCCGCCTCGGCCGCGTCACGGACGCTCTGAGGCACAGGGGGAATGTCCGCCAGTCCGCGGGTCATGGCGGTGAAATACAGGCCGGTGCCGCCGACCAGGATCGCCGGCCGCCCGTCGGCGCGTGCGATATCCAGCAGATTCAGGGCCGCACGGCTCCATTTCCCAACCGACCAGGCGTCCGCCGCATCGGCGACGCCATACAGCCGGTGATCGGCCTGGGCCTCGTCTTCAGGCGACGGGCGGGCGGTCAGGACGCGCAGGTCGGCGTATAACTGCTGACTGTCGGCGTTGATGATGACGGCGCCGGTCTCGCGCGCCATTTGCAACGCTAGGGCCGACTTGCCCGAAGCGGTCGGACCGGCGATCAGGGTGACTGAAGGCGGCTGGGACAAATGGAGGCTCGCAGGCGACATCCATGGGCGATAGAACGCGGCCCTTGTCGCCTGCAAGTCTTCTGGAGACCGCCTTGGTCGAACGTTCCGCCGTCATCGCCGCCCTCGACGCCGTCATGGACCCGGTCTCCGGCCAGGGACTGTTCGCCTCGGGCCTCGTGCAGGGATTGGTGGTCGCTGAGGACCGCGCCGGCTTCGCTCTTGAGGTGGATCGCAGCCTGGTCGCGACCTATGCGCCCGTTCGCGACGCGGCCGAGGCCGCGCTGAAGGTCCTTCCCGGCATGAACCGCGTGTCGGTGATTCTGACGGCCGAAGCCAAACCCGGACTCGCCAAGCCGGCGGCGCGCACCGCAGGCCTTTCGAAGGCCGCTGTGGATCAGGGGCGCGCCAAGGCGCCGGTCCCCACCGATCGTCCGGCCCATGTCCGTCGCGTCCTGGCCATCGCCAGCGGCAAGGGCGGGGTGGGCAAGTCGACCGTGGCGGTGAACCTGGCCGCCGCCCTGGCCGCACGCGGCCTGTCGGTCGGGATCCTCGACGCCGACGTCTATGGGCCGTCGCTGCCCACCATGCTGGGCATCAGCGGCCAGCCCGCCTATGAGGACGGCGCCATCGTTCCGCACCAGGCGCACGGGCTGAAGGCCATGTCGGTCGGCCTGCTGACCAGGATGGACGACGCCATGATCTGGCGCGGCCCCATGGCCTCCCAGGCCATCACCCAGATGCTGACCCAGACCCGCTGGGGCGTGGCCGAGGCGCCGCTGGACGTGCTGGTGGTCGATCTGCCCCCCGGCACCGGCGACGTGCAACTGACCCTGATCCAGAAGACGCCGCTGGACGGCGCCGTCATCGTCTCGACGCCGCAGGAGGTGGCCCTGGCCGACGCGCGGCGGGCGCACACCCTGTTCCAGCGCGTGAACGTGCCGACCCTGGGCCTGATCGAGAACATGACCGGACCGATCTTCGGCCAGGGCGGGGCGAAAGCCGAGGCCGAACGTCTGTCGATTCCCTTCCTCGGCGACCTGCCCCTGGACGCCGGCCTGCGCGAAGGGGGAGACGCCGGTCGTCCTCCGGTCTCAGCCGATCCCTCGGGGCTGATCGCGGGCCGGTTCGCGGCGATCGCTGAACAGGTCGCCGCGGCGCTGGGCCTCTAGAAATCGTCGGGACGGGGGTTTTCAAACGCAACCCTATTCGCCACCTTGGGGCGTACATATCACTGAGGAGTTCCGATGAGCGTCGACGCCCTGTTCCGCCCGTTCACCGTCAAGGGTCTGACCCTGCCCAACCGGATCGTCATGGCCCCCATGACCCGGTCTTTCTCCCCGAACGGGATTCCGACGTCCGACGTCGCCGGCTATTATCGCCGCCGGGCCGAGGGCGGGGTCGGGCTGATCGTCACCGAAGGGACGGTCGTCGAACGGCCCGCCGCCCGCAACGACGCCAATGTGCCTGTCTTCCACGGCGAGGCCCTGCCGCACTGGAAGACGGTGGTGGACGAGGTCCACGCCGCCGGGGGGCTGATCGCGCCGCAGATCTGGCACGTCGGATCGGCGCGGGGCCAGGGCGCCGACTGGACGCCGCTGGGCAAGGTGGACAGTCCGTCGGGCCTGACGGGGCCGGGCAAGGCCAAGTACGAACCCATGACCGAAGAGGACATCGCCGACACCATCGCCGCCTTCGGCCGGTCGGCGCGCGCGGCGCGCGACCTGGGCTTCGACGCCGTCGAGATCCACGGCGCCCATGGCTATCTGATCGACCAGTTCTTCTGGAGCGGCGTTAATGTGCGCGAGGATCGCTGGGGCGGCCCGACCATCGCCGAGCGGGCGCGCTTCGGCGCCGAGGTGGTGAAGGCGGTGCGCGAGGGCGTGGGCGACGACATCCCCGTCATCCTGCGCCTGTCGCAATGGAAGCAGCAGGACTTCGCCGCCCGGATCGCCGAGACGCCGGACCAGATGGTCGAATGGCTGACGCCGCTGTCGGACGCGGGGGTCGACGTCTTCCACTGCTCGCAGCGCCGCTTCTGGGAGCCGGAGTTCGAGGGATCGGACCTGAACTTCGCCGGCTGGGCCAAGAAGCTGATGAACAAGCCCACCATCACCGTCGGCTCGGTCGGCCTGGACGGCGAGTTCATCGCGGCCTTCGGCGGCGAAGGATCCAAGCCCGCATCCCTGGACGGCCTGCTGCGCCGGCTGGAGAACGAGGAGTTCGATCTGGTGGCTGTCGGCCGCGCCCTTCTGGCCGATCCGCACTGGGTGCAGAAGATCCGCGACGGGCGCACCGACGAGCTGCGCAACTTCGAGCGCTCGGACCTGATGACCCTGTCGTGACGCGATTGGTCGAGTCGGTCCGTCTCTGCGGAGGTCAGGCCGGCTCGACGATCACGGCCGTGCCGTAGCACAGCACCTCGGTCACGCCGGGCATGATCTCGGTGGCGTCGTAGCGGACGGCCAGGATGGCGTTGGCGCCGTGTTCCTGGGCATGTTTGACCAGTTCGTCATAGGCTTCCTGACGTCCGGCCTCGGCCAGTTTCACATAGGCGCCGACCCGGCCGCCCAGCATCGACTGGACCCCGCCTATGGCGTCGGAAATGGCGTTGCGGGACCGCACCGTCACGCCGCGCACCAGGCCGATATGGCGGGTGACGCGGAAACCGGGCAGGTCGTTGGTGGTCGTGACGTACATGGACTTCTCCTAGCGACGTTCCAGCACACGGAAGGTAAAGGCGTGGTCATCCTTCTCGCCCGCCGTGTGGACTTCTGACGATACCTCGGTCCAGGCCGTTTCGTCGAACGGTGGAAAGACCGCGTCTCCTTCGGGGGCGGCGTCCACCTCGGTGATATAGAGGCGACGCGCGCGGGGCAGGGCGGCGGCGAACAGGGCGGTGCCGCCGATGACGCAGATCTCGTCCACGCCGTCCTCCTCGGCCGTCTCCCGCGCGATCTCGATCGCCTCATCCAGGGTGGCGCAGACCAGGGCGCCCTTGGACATGCCGTCGGCCTCGTAGGACTCGTCCTTGGTCAGCACCAGGTTCAGCCGGCCGGGCAGGGGTTTGAGCGGCAGGCTCTCCCAGGTCTTGCGCCCCATCAGACAGGGCTTGCCGACGGTGATGGCCTTGAACCGTTGCAGGTCTGAACGCAGCCGCCAGGGCAGGTCGCCGTCACGGCCGATGACGCCGTTGCGTCCGCGCGCGACGACTAGGGAGATCAGGGGAATGCTCATGCTTTCGGCTCCAGCCATTTGAGCCATTTGCGCCGCATGGCCGTCTCCAGATCAACGCCTGCGCCCGCGCAATAGATCAGCAGCATGCCCAGAACATCGGCCGCCTCGTCGCCCAGGGCGTCAGCGTCGGGCGTTCCGCGCGCCCGTCCGGACAGACGCAGATGTTCGGCCGTCAGCTCTCCCAGCTCTTCCTGGAGCTTCAGCAGAGCCCAGTCGCGGTCGCGGTCGATCTGGTGTTCGGCGGCGTAGATGTCGGAGATGCGCAGGACGTCGGCCTGCAAAGATCTGAGGTCCATCAGACGGCTACGGCCGCCTTGATGTGCGGCCAGGCTTCGTAACCCTCAAGCGTGAAGTCCGACAGTTCGAAGGCGAACAGGTCGGTCTTGGGCGCGATGCGCATGACCGGCAGGGGCAGAGGCTCGCGCGTCAGCTGAAGCTCGGCCTGCTCGAGGTGGTTCAGATACAGATGAGCGTCGCCGAAGGTATGGACGAAGTCGCCGGGCTCCAGCCCCACGATCTGGGCCAGCATCATCGTCAGCAGGGCGTAGGAGGCGATATTGAACGGCACGCCCAGGAAGACGTCGGCGCTGCGCTGATACAGCTGGCAGCTCAGTTTTCCGCCTCCTTTATCGTTGGGGGCGACGAAGAACTGGAACAGGCAGTGGCAGGGCGGCAGGGCCATGTCGTCGACGTCGGCCGGGTTCCAGGCCGTGACGATGTGGCGGCGGCTGTTGGGGTTGGTCTTCAGGCCGTGGACCAGTTTCTCGATCTGGTCGATGACGCGGCCGTCGGGCGCGGTCCACGACCGCCACTGCTTGCCATAGACCGGGCCCAGTTCGCCCTCGGCGTCGGCCCATTCGTCCCAGATGCGGACGCCGTTGTCCTTGAGCCAGCCGATATTGGTCTCGCCGCGCAGGAACCACAGCAGTTCGACGATGATCGACCGCAGGTGCAGCTTCTTGGTCGTCAGGACGGGGAAGCCCTTCGACAGGTCGAACCGCATCTGGCGGCCAAAGACGCCCAGGGTCCCCGTGCCGGTGCGGTCGTCGCGTCGCACGCCGTTGTCCAGGATGTCGCGCAGCAGGTTCAGATACTGCCGCTCCGGATGGTCGGCGGGCGCGGCCGCGCTGCGCGCCTGGAGGTCGGCTTGGATCATCTGAACGGTCATGACCTCAAACTGCCCCAGAATTCGATTCGTGACCGGGCAAATCGGTTGCGGCGGTCGGGCGTCCACAGGAATCGAATCGGTCGCTGGACGGCTTAAAATGTCGAACACCCTGCCGACGAAACCTGAGAACCGTTATCAATGAAGGTTTTAGGTCGTTTTGTCCATGCTCAGGACATGGACAAGCTTCGGTGTCGGGCGCAAAGAAAAGACAGAGATCGCCATAAGCGAAAGAACGAATATCGTGTTCGACTATAAGGCCGCCTTTGAAAACTCGGTGGAGCAGGTGCGCAGCGAAGGACGGTATCGCGTCTTCGCCGACCTGAAGCGCGTTCGCGGGCAATTCCCGCAGGCTGTGCGCCGCCGCGAGGACGGGTCCGAGCAGGACGTCGTCATCTGGTGCTCGAACGACTATCTGGGCATGGGCCAGCACCCGGTCGTGCTGAAGGCCATGCAGGACGAGATCGACGCCGTGGGCGCGGGCGCCGGCGGCACGCGCAATATCTCGGGCACGACGCGCTCGGCGGTGGATCTGGAGGCCGAGCTGGCCGACTGGCACCAGAAGGAGGCGGCGCTGCTGTTCACCTCGGGCTATGTCGGCAACGAGGCGACCCTGTCGACCCTGCAGAAGATCCTGCCCGGCCTCATCACCTTCTCAGACGCGCTGAACCACGCCTCGATGATCGCCGGCATCCGCCAGGGCGGCGGCGAACGGCACATCTTCAAGCATAACGACCTGGCCCATCTGGAGGCCCTGCTGGCCGCCGCTCCGGCCGGAGCGCCCAAGCTGGTCGCCTTCGAGAGCGTCTATTCGATGGACGGCGACATCGCCGACTTGGCCGGCACCATCGCCCTGGCCAGGAAATACGGCGCCATGACCTATCTGGACGAGGTCCATGCGGTGGGCCTGTATGGCGAAACCGGCGCCGGCGTGGCCGAGCGTGACGGCGTGCTGGACCAGATCGACATCATCGAATGCACCCTGGGCAAGGCCATCGGCGTCATGGGCGGCTATATCGCCGCCGACGCCGTGATCATCGACGCCGTGCGCAGCTGGGCCTCGGGCTTCATCTTCACCACCAGCCTGCCGCCCGCCCTGACGGCGGGGGCCCTGGCGTCAGTGCGGCACCTGAAGACCCATCCCGAACTGCGCGAACAGCATCAGGAACGGGCGGCGACGCTGAAGGCGCGGTTCGCCGCCGCCGGGATTCCGGTGATGGACAGCGAAAGCCATATCGTGCCGGTGCACGTCGGCGATCCGGTCCACTGCAAGATGATCTCGGACATGCTGCTGGACGAGTACGGCGTCTATGTTCAGCCGATCAACTATCCGACCGTGCCCAAGGGGACCGAGCGGCTGCGCTTTACGCCCTCGCCGAACCACACGGACGAGATGATGGACCATGTCGTCCAGGCGATGGACCGCCTGTTCGCCCACTGCAATGTGGCGCGCCGGTCGGTGGCGGCCTGAGACAGACGTGGCGGACGACGACCTCGGCGAGGTGATCGTCGAGACCGTGCGCAACGGCCCCTATATCAAATGCTCGGCCATCCATGTGGCCACCGGCCGCGAGGTCAGCGCCATGGGACCGGTCAACGAGCCCAAGGCCGTCGAGCGCGTAGCGATCGCGAAGTTGAGGCGGGCCTTAGAGACAGGTCGATAAGGCGCCCTAGATCGACTTTAACGTCGAACGGTGATTTCCTGCGTGTCGTGGGAGGCGATCATGCTGCAACCAGGCGGACCGGCGGTTCTGGGGTTCGGAGCCTTTTCGATCTTCGCCATGCTCGGCGGCCTGGTGCTTCTGACCGGAGCCGACCATGCCGCGCCGGGCTGCACAGGGCCGGAGGTCAGGCGCTGTGACTTCATCGAAACCGCAAAAGTTGCGGTGGCGAACGATCCGCGCCCCAATCGCAAGTTTGATCCGGACTTAGGTTTCGAGATTGTCGAAATGGGCTCGTCCGTCCGTGTGCAGCAATATCTGCCCAACGGATCGCTGGCCTTGTTCGAGGGGCCAGCCGTTCTGATTGATCGCAAGAGCTGCCGTCCCTGTAGTGTGGAGGTTCGCGCGACCACGGACGGCGACGCTACGGCGCGGTTCATACGCCTTCCTCCGTCGGGCGTTTGAGCCTGACTAAGGGGGCTCACCACAAGATATTGTGGTTCGGCGCGCTGCGGCCTAGATAGGCGGCCTTCTCAGACGCGGGGATTCCGACGTGACCGCCTTCACCCATGACGCCTATTTCACCAAGACCCTGGCCGACGCCGATCCGGACGTCTTCAAGGCCATTCAGGGCGAGATGGGGCGGCAGAAGGAGCAGATCGAGCTGATCGCGTCGGAGAACATCGTCTCCCAGGCGGTGCTGGACGCGCAGGGCTCGGTTCTGACGAACAAATACGCCGAGGGCTATCCTGGTCGTCGCTATTACGGCGGCTGCGAATTCGTCGATGTGACCGAGGATCTGGCGCGCGAACGGGCCAAGAAACTGTTCGGCGCGGCCTTCGCCAATGTGCAGCCCCACTCGGGCGCCCAGGCCAACCAGGCGGTGTTCTTCACCCTGCTGCAGCCCGGAGACACATTCCTGGGCATGGACCTGGCCTGCGGCGGGCACCTGACGCACGGGTCGCCGGCGAACCAGTCGGGCAAGTGGTTCCGGCCCGTGACCTACAAGGTCCGCGAAGACACCCATCTGATCGACTATGATCACGTGGCGGAGATGGCGCAGAAGGAGAAGCCCAAGCTGATCCTGGCCGGCGCCTCGGCCTATAGCCGCCACATCGACTTCAAGCGGTTCCGCGAGATCGCCGACAGCGTCGGCGCCTATCTGATGGTGGACATGGCCCACTACGCCGGCCTGGTGGCCGGGGGCGCCTATCCCGATCCGATCCCGCACGCCCACGTCGTGACCACGACGACGCACAAGACCCTGCGGGGACCGCGCGGCGGCATGATCCTGTCCAACGACGTCGAGCTGGGCAAGAAGATCAACTCGGCCGTCTTCCCCGGCCTGCAGGGCGGGCCGCTGGAGCATGTGATCGCGGCCAAGGCCGTGGCCTTCGGCGAGGCGCTGCAGCCCGAGTTCAAGCTGTACGCCCATCAGGTGGTCAAGAACGCCCAGGCCCTGGCCGGCGTCCTGGTCGAGCGCGGCCTGGCCATCGTCTCGGGCGGCACCGACAGCCACCTGGCCCTGGTCGATCTGCGGCCCAAGGGCGTGACCGGCAAGGCGACCGAGCACGAGCTCGAGAAGGCGCTGATGACCTGCAACAAGAACGGCGTGCCGTTCGACACCGCCCCCTTCACCGTCACCTCGGGCGTTCGCCTGGGCACGCCGGCGGGCACGACGCGCGGCTTCGGCGAGGACGAGTTCAAGCAGATCGGCCACTGGATCGCCGACGTCGTCTCGTCGATGAACGGCGGCGATGAAGCCGATCCGGCCGTGGTCGCGGGCGTGGCGGCCCAGGTGCGGGAGCTGACCAACCGCTTCCCCATCTACCGATGATCTGACCGATGAAGTGCCCCTTCTGCGGTCATCAGGACACCCAGGTTAAGGACAGCCGGCCGTCGGACGACGGCTCGGCGATCCGACGCCGTCGATCCTGTCCGAACTGCAACGGGCGCTTCACCACCTTCGAACGGGTGCAACTGCGCGAACTGGTGATCCTGAAGCGCAACGGGCGGCGCACGCCGTTCGACCGCGACAAGCTGGAGCGGTCGCTGGGCGTGGCCCTGCGCAAACGGCCGGTCCAGCCCGAACAGGTCGAGCAGATGGTCAACCGGATCGTGCGCCAGCTGGAGAGCCTGGGCGAGACCGAGGTGCCGTCGAGCACGGTCGGCGACTTCATCATGAAGGCGCTGAAGGGCGTGGATGAGGTGGCCTATGTCCGCTACGCCTCGGTCTACAAGGACTTCCGCCATACCGGTGATTTCGCCAAATTCCTGGGCGCCGAAGGTTTTGCCGATGGGGGCTTCGACGAGCCCTCCGACAAGGCCTGATGCGCGTCACCCTGAAGCTGGCCACGTCGCTGGACGGGCGTATCGCCACGGCCACGGGCGAAAGCCGGTGGATCACCGGCGAGGCGGCGCGGCTGGAAGGCCATCGGCTGCGCGCCGGCCATGACGCCATACTGGTGGGCGTCGAGACGGTGCTGAAGGACGATCCCGAACTGACGGCGCGCCTGCCGGGGCGGAGCGTGGATCAGCCGCTGCGGGTGGTGCTGGACAGCCGGCTGCGCACGCCGACGACGGCGAAACTGGCGGGCGAGAACACCCTGATCCTGACGACGGTCGAGCCGCAGCCCGTCGGCGCAGCCCAGGTGCGGCGGGTCGAGGCCGAAGACGAGGACGGGCGTCCGGCGATCCAGGCGGTGCTGAAGGCGCTGAAGGCGGCGGGCGTGGACTCGGTGCTGATCGAGGGCGGGGGGCAGGTCGCGGCCGCCTTCCTGAGGGCCAGGGCTGTGGACCGGCTGGAGTGGTTCCGGGCGCCGATCCTGCTGGGCGGGGAGGGGCGGCCCTGCGTGGCGGCGCTGGCTCTTGCAAAGCTGGCCGACGCCCCCAAGTTCCGTCGCCTGGGCGTCACGCCCGTCGGAGACGATCTGTGGGAGCGCTACGAGCGATCGTGACGCCGCCGCCGGGCGTTTTCGCCGGTCGATTTCAGACGATTCAGACTATTCAGACTGTGTTTGTTGGGTCCGGAAGGGACCGGAGCCGAAATGTTCACCGGAATCGTCACCGACATCGGGCGCGTTCGCGACGTCCGTGAGACGGAGCGGGATCGCCGCTATGAGATCCAGACCGCCTGGGACGTGTCCGGGATCGACCTGGGCGCCTCGATCAGCCACGCGGGCTGCTGCCTGACGGTGACGGAGAAGGGGACGGATTGGTTCGCGGTCGAGGTGTCGAACGAGACCCTGTCCAAGACGACCCTGGGCGGCTGGAAGGCCGGCGACGGGATCAATCTGGAGCGGGCGGCCAAGCTGGGCGACGAGATGGGCGGCCATGTGGTGTCGGGCCATGTCGACGGCCTGGGCCGCGTCGTGTCGATCACGCCGGAGGGCGGGTCGCACCGGCTCGAGGTCGAGGCGCCGGCGCCCCTTCACCGCTATATCGCCGCCAAGGGCTCGATCACCGTGGACGGGGTGTCCCTGACGGTGAACAGCGTCGCGGGGCAGGTGTTTTCGTTGAATATCATTCCGCATACGTGGGATGTGACGACCCTGGGCCGTCTGAAGGCGGGCGATCCGGTCAATCTCGAGATCGACATGCTGGCGCGATACCTCGCGCGGTGGCAGGAGACGGCGTGATGCAATTGGCCGCAAACATGAACGACAGCCCGATCAGTCCCATCGAGGACATTCTTGAGGACGCCCGCAACGGCCGTCCCTACATCCTGGTGGACGCCGAGGACCGCGAGAACGAGGGGGACATCATCATCCCCGCCCAGTTCGCGACCCCCGACCAGATCAATTTCATGATCCGCCAGGCCCGCGGGCTGGTGTGCCTGGCCCTGACGGCCGAGCGGGCCAATCAGTTGCGGCTGCCGCCGATGGCGGCCGACAATCGTGAGAGCATGAAGACCGCCTTCACCGTTTCGATTGAGGCCAAGGAGGGCGTGACCACGGGGATTTCGGCGGCCGACCGGTCGCGCACCATTCATGTGGCCACCGACGCCTCTAAGGGCATGGACGACATCGTCTCGCCCGGCCACATCTTCCCCCTGGTGGCGCGCGACGGCGGGGTTCTGGTCCGCGCCGGCCATACTGAGGCCGCCGTGGACATCAGCCGCATGGCGGGCCTGACCCCCGCGGGGGTCATCTGCGAGATCATCAAGGACGACGGCGAGATGGCGCGGATGCCCGATCTGGTCGCCTTCGCCCAGCTGCACGGGCTGAAGATCGGCACCATCGCCGACCTGATCGCCTATCGCCGCCGCACCGAGCGGTTCGTCGAACGGATCATGGATACGCCGTTCGAGAGCGTCCACGGCGGGCCGTTCCGCCTGATGCTGTATCGGAACACCATCGAGGGCGCCGAGCATATCGCCCTGGTCCGCGGCAAGATCGATCCGTCCAAGCCGACCCTGGTGCGGATGCACCAGGTGGACTTCGCCTGCGACCTGCTGGGCCATGTCGAGACGCGCCAGGACTATGTGCCCAAGGCCCTGAAACAGATCACCGACCACGACGGTCCGGGCGTGGTCGTCTTCCTCCGTGATCCGTCGTTGACCTCGCTGGCGGAGCGTCTCGCGGGCGTGGACAAGCCTGCGGCGGTGGACCGGTCGCTGCGGGCCTATGGCGTCGGCGCGCAGATCCTGCTGGACCTGGGCGTCAGAGACATGATCGTGATGAGTTCGACGCGGCCTGAACCGACGGCGCTTGAGGGCTATGGCCTGCGCATCGTCGGCTGGCGCGACATGGATGGAGAAGACAAGGCGTGACCGAGGCCCCCCGTATTCTGATCGTCGAGGCGCGCTTCTACGACGAATTGGCCGACGCCCTGCTGGAGGGCGCCAAGGAGACGTTGAAGGCGCGCGGCGCCGAGTTCGACGTCGTCACCGTGCCGGGCGCCCTGGAGATCCCGGCCGTCATCGCCATGGCCGAGGAGGCCGGACGGTTCCCGACCGCGCCCCGTTACGACGGCTATGTCGCCCTGGGCTGCGTGATCCGCGGCGAGACCTATCATTTCGAGATCGTCTCGGACCAGTCGGCGGCCGGCCTTATGGCCCTGGGCGTCAAGGGACTGCTGATCGGCAACGGCATCCTGACGACCGAGGACGAAGACCAGGCCTGGGCCCGGGCGCGGCTTTCCGAAGGGGATAAGGGGGGCGGGGCGGCCAAAGCCTGTCTCGAGCTCATTGCATTGAAGAAGCGGTTGCGGCTAGGCCTCGGCGCATGACTGAACCGAACAGCGTCAAAGCCGTCCTCGAACAACTGGCCGAGGCCGAGAAGCAGCGGGCCGAGCCTCATCTCAGCTCCAAACAGCGCCGTGCGCGCACCGTGTCGCGTCTCGCCGCCGTCCAGGCCCTGTACCAGATGGAGCTGGCGGGCGAGGGCGTTGAGACGGTGATCACCGAATTCGCCAACTTCCGCTTCGACACCGATATCGAGGGCGAGGCCCTGGCCGAGGCGGACGAGGCCTATTTCGCCGACATCGTGCGCGGCGTGATCGAGAGCCAGCGGGATATCGACGCGGCCGTCAAGGCGCGTCTGGCCTCCAACTGGAAGCTGGAGCGGATCGACGCCACCCTGCGCGCCCTGCTGCGCTGCGGGGCCTGGGAGCTGATCAAACATCCCGAGACGCCGCGCGAAGTGGTGATCGACGAATATGTCGAACTGGCCAAGGCCTTCTTCGACGATTCCGAGGCGCGCTTCGTCAATGCGGCGCTGGACGGCGTGTCCAGAGACACGCGCAAATAATGCCGGCGCTCGACGTCGCGGGTGAGTTCGAGACGATCGAGAGGCTGTTGCGGCCCCTGGCCCATCCGGAATGGGGCAGGGGGCTGGCCGACGATGTGGCGGTCCTGCCGTCGCGGCGCGGCTATGACCTGGTCCTGACCAAGGACGCCATCGTCGAGGGGGTGCATTTCCTGCCCGACGACCCGCTGGACACGGTGGCGAAGAAACTGCTGCGGGTGAACCTGTCGGATCTGGCGGCCAAGGGGGCCGAGCCGTTCGGCTATCTGATGGCCTGCTGCTGGTCGGACCGCTGCGGCTGGCCCGAACGCGAGGCCTTTGCGGCCGGGTTGGCGCAGGATCAGGCCCTGTTCGGGGTGTTTCTGATGGGCGGCGACACGGTCAGGACGCCGGGGCCGGCGGTGTTCTCCCTGACCGCCCTGGGCTGGGTTCCGGCGGGTGAGGCGGTGTCGCGCGCGGGCGCCCAGGTGGGAGACCTGGTCTTCGTCACCGGAACCATCGGCGATGGCCTGCTGGGGCTTCAGGCGGCGCAAGCCAAGCTGAAGCTGGACGCCGAACGGCTTGCGCGCCTGATCGACCATTACCGCACCCCCATGCCGAGGCTGGATTTCGCCGATGTCGTCCGGAACCTGGCGACGGCGGCGGCGGACGTGTCCGACGGTCTGGCGGCGGACCTGAACCATATCGCCAAGGCCAGCGGCGTCGGCATTGCCCTGAACCTCAGCGTCCTGCCCCTGTCCGCCGCCGCCCAGGCCTGGTTCGAGGACCGGGTCGATCCGCAGGCGGCGCTGGAGGACCTGGCGACCGGCGGCGACGACTACCAGATCGTCTTCACCGCCCACCCCCGCCATGAAGAGACCCTGCGTCGCGAGGCCGAACGCCGCCTGCTGCGCCTGACCCGGATCGGGGCGGTTACGGCGGGCGAGGGCGTTGCGGTCGACTATGGGGGACGGCGGATAGAGCTGGCGCGGCGCGGCTGGACCCATGGCTGAACCGGCAACACAATCCTAACCGCGCACCGCTAGGGTGGCGGTTATGGATCGCAGAACCTTGATCACGTCTGGAACAGTCGCCCTGGCCGGCGTCGCCGCTACGTCGGCCCGGGCCTCATCCAGCAAGACCCCCGCCGAGGCCCCGGCCTTGAGCATCCCCGGCGTCGGCCTGCCGGTGATCGCCGACGGTCGCCTTAGAAACTACGTCTTCGTCTCGCTGAAGCTGCATATCGGCGGGGGCAAGACGGTCGAGCAGATGCGGCCCAAGGAGGCGTTCTTCCGCGACGCCCTGGTCAAGGCGGCCCACCGCACCCCCTTCACTGTTGCGGGCGACTGGACGCGGCTGGACGAAAACCGGATGTCTGCGGCCCTGGTCGCGGCTGCGAACGCGATCTCTGGACGGGGCTCCGTCGCACGGGCCGAGATCATCGCCCAGAACCCGCGCCTGCGCGCGGGCATGACGCCGGGCGTCTGAAGGTCCGCAACCATGGTTGCGTCAACTTGACGCCCATGACACGCTCCCTCTGCAAATCCCAAGGGACGCACTGACGCGTCCGCCGCGCTCGGGGGGACCGGACGTCGGACAGAGGCGATAACGCCCGCCGTCGCAAGGATCCGTGCGCTTGTTGCAAGGGCATGGAAACGTCAATGACGAACTCACTTACGCTGGTCTTCGCGGCAGGCGTTCTGGCGGTGCTGTACGGCGCCGCCCAGACCGCCGTGCTGATGAGGGCGAGCACCGGCAATGACAAGATGCGAGAGATCGCGGCCGCCATTCAGGAAGGCGCCTCGGCCTATCTGAAGCGGCAATATCTGACGATCGGCATGGTCGGGGTCGTGATCCTGATCGCCGCCTATCTGCTGATCGGCGTCTATGCGGCGGTCGGCTTCGTGATCGGGGCCGTCCTGTCGGGCGCCGCCGGTTACGCCGGCATGCTGATTTCGGTGCGGGCCAATGTGCGCACGGCGCAGGCGGCGTCCGAGAGCCTGTCCAAGGGGCTGAACCTGGCCTTCCGCTCGGGCGCCATCACCGGCATGTTCGTGGCGGGCGGCGCCCTGATCGGGGTATCCGGCTACTTTATCGTGCTGACCCATCACCTGGGTCTGGGCTCGACCAGCCGCGAGGTGATCGACGGCCTGGTGGCCCTGGGCTTCGGCGCCTCGCTGATCTCGATCTTCGCGCGTCTGGGCGGCGGCATCTTCACCAAGGGCGCCGACGTGGGCGGCGACATGGTGGGCAAGGTCGAGGCCGGCATCCCCGAGGACGATCCCCGAAACGCCGCGACCATCGCCGACAATGTGGGCGACAATGTCGGCGACTGCGCCGGCATGGCGGCCGACCTGTTCGAGACCTATGCGGTGACGACGGTGGCGACCATGGTGCTGGCGGCCATCTTCTTCCGCGATCAGCCCTATGTGGGCGCCCTGATGGTGCTGCCGCTGGCGATCTGCGCAGTCTGTATCGTCACCTCGATCATCGGCAGCTTCTTCGTGCGGCTGGGCAAGAGCCAGAACATCATGGGGGCGCTGTATCAGGGGCTGATCGTGACCGGCGTCCTGTCCATCGGCGCGGTCTGGTGGGTGATCAACCAGATGGTGACGGGGCCGATCGTGACCGGAAGCGGCCTGACGATCCAGCCGATGGCCCTGTTCTGGTCCGGCATGGTCGGGCTGGCGGTGACGGCGGCCATCGTGGTGGTGACGGAATACTACACGGGGTCGAAATTCCGGCCGGTGCAGTCGGTGGCCAACGCCTCGGTCTCGGGTCACGGGACCAATGTGATCCAGGGTCTGGCGGTGTCGCTGGAGGCCACGGCGCTTCCGGCCCTGACCATCATCGTCGGCATCGTGGCCAGCTTCCAGCTGGCGGGCCTGTTCGGCATCGCCATCGCCACCACAACCATGCTGGGCGTGGCGGGGATGATCGTGGCGCTGGACGCATTCGGGCCGGTGACGGACAACGCCGGGGGGATCGCCGAGATGGCGGGCCTGCCCAGCGAGGTGCGGCGGTCGACCGATGCGCTCGATGCGGTGGGCAACACCACCAAGGCCGTGACCAAGGGCTACGCCATCGGTTCGGCCGGCCTGGGCGCCCTGGTGCTGTTTGCGGCCTATACGTCGGACCTGCAGTATTTCTCGGCCAATCCGGCGGACTATCCCTTCTTCGCCGACATGGGGCCGATCGCCTTCGACCTGACCAACCCCTATGTGGTCGTGGGCCTGCTGTTCGGGGGGCTGCTGCCCTTCCTGTTCGGTGGCATGTCGATGATGGCGGTCGGGCGCGCGGCCGAGGCCGTGGTGGCCGAGGTGCGGCGGCAGTTCCGCGAGAACCCCGGCATCATGACCTATCAGGTCAAGCCGGAGTACGGACGGGCGGTGGACATCCTGACCAAGGCGGCGATTCGCGAGATGATCGTGCCGTCCCTATTGCCGGTGCTGTCGCCCATCGTCCTGTTCGTCGCGGTGCTGGCGATTTCGGACAAGGCCAACGCCTTCGCCTCGCTGGGCGCCATGCTGATGGGGGTGATCGTCACCGGCCTGTTCGTCGCCATCTCGATGACCTCGGGCGGCGGCGCCTGGGACAACGCCAAGAAGGTGATCGAGGAAGGCTTCACCGACAAGAACGGCGTGGTCCACGGCAAGGGCTCCGAAGCCCACAAGGCGGCCGTGACCGGCGATACGGTGGGGGATCCCTACAAGGACACCAGCGGCCCGGCGGTGAATCCGATGATCAAGATCACCAATATCGTCGCCCTGCTGCTGCTGGCGGTGCTGGCGAGCGGAAATATCGGCTAAGCTTGTACGAAGACGCCCCGGAGAGTGATCTCCGGGGCGTTTTTTCTTCGGCGATGCGTCGGACCCTAGTCCGGGCGGCGCTTAGTCTGGGCGGCGTTGGCCGGGGGTGTCGTCCTCGGTGCGCGGCAACTGGCCGCGACCGACGTTGCCCAGCAACTGTTCGAGCACGGTCAGGGCGCGGCCGCGGGTCGGCGTCTCGGTCCGGTTCATCGCGATCTGCTCGCCGTCGGCCAGGCCCAGGGTGCGGACGGCGGCGACCTTGTCGCCGTTCGGCTCGAAGGTGACTTCGGTGATGGTGCGGCTGGCGACGACCGGGCGGTTGTAGGTGTATTTCTCGGTCGTCTGGCTGATGTAGTACCAGACCTGATCCGGTTCGAAGGTCGAGGTGGTCGACGGCGAACCGAGGCGGGCCAGGACGGTTTCCTTGGTGTCGGTCCCCGCGACGATGTCCTGGGGCTTGGCGTCGATGGCCTGGAAGCCGTTGGAGCCGATCATGGGCGCGCAGGCGGCGGACAGGCCAGCCAGGGAAACGGCGACGAAAAGCGGGACGAAACGAGACATGATCGGGCGCCTGCGAGAGAACAAGGTCTTTGACCTAGACGGACCTGCGTCCTAGTTCAACGGCGCGGCGGAAAAGGGGCCGTATAAAACCATGCTGAAATACCTGTTCAAACCCCGGCCCGGCGTCCGCATCGGCGACGCCCTGTACGCCCTGGCGGTGGAACAGGCGCGCCATCTCGGCTTTTACACGCGTCTGGGCGTGGCCGACCGGATCGACGCCCGCTTCGAGCTTTATACGCTGCACGTGCTGCTGCTGGTGCTGAGGCTGCGCGACGAGAACACCGAGGCCGGGCGGGACGCGGCCCAGGCCCTCTTTGACGCCTATGTCTCGGCCCTGGACCATGCGCTGCGCGAAGAAGGCGTCGGCGACGTCTCGGTCGGCAAGAAGATGCGCAAGCTGGGCGAGGCCCTGTACGGGCGGATGAACGCCTATGAGACGCCGCTGCGCGACGACGACGCGACGGCGCTGGCCGAGGCCCTGGCGCGCAATGTCTATGCAGAGACCGGGGCGGAACGGGCGAATGATCTGGCGCGCTACGCCCTGGCGGCGCGGGCCGGCCTGGCCGCGCAGGAATTCAATGATGTGCTGGCGAAGCCGGCCTGGACGGATGTTTGAGACGATGAGCGTGAGCCTTCCCTACAGCGAGACGGTGCGGATCAACCAGATCGGCGCCGGACTGAGCCGGCGGCTGGAGCCGGACGCAGACACGCGCAAGCGAATCGCTCGCGCCCTGGACCTGCAAGGTCTGGAAGATTTCACGATCGACGTGGAAGTGAAGCCGACCCCGTCGACCAGCGAATGGACGCTGAAGGGCCGGGTCAGCGCCCATGCGGTCCAGACCTGCGGCCTGACGCTGGAGCCGCTGCCAGTCGATGTGGATCGCCGATTCTCTATCCAGCTGGCCGAACGTGCGCCCACGGAGACCGACGAGATCGAGGTCACGCTGGACGAGGAGGACGCCGATCTGATCGAGGACGGCAAGATCGACCTGGGCCAGTACGCCGTCGAGCAACTGGCCCTGTCGTTGGATCCGTTCCCGCGCAAGCCAGGCGCGGAGTTCGTGCAACCGGAAGAACCGGCCGAAATCTCTCCCTTCGCCGCCCTGAAGGCGCTGAAGCCGCAGGACGGCCAAGGCTGAGGTTGACGTTAGGGCCGGGTGGTTGCATCCCCCGGCTTGGGCGCTATCGTCCAGCGCCCTATATCAAGCGTCGCGCGACAAGACGACGCGGCTATTCGAGGTCCATTTGCCAGCCCCAGTTACGATCTCGCTTGACGCCATGGGCGGCGATCACGGCCCATCCGTCGTTATTCCCGGCGTCCGCAGCTATATCCACACCCATGGCGGGGAGGGGGTTCGCTTCCTGCTGCACGGTGACGAGACCCAGATTCGGCCTGAGTTGGCGCGCGCCGACCTGTCGGACGCTGTCGCCGAGATTCGCCACACCGAAAAGGTCGTGGCCATGGACGAGAAGCCCGCCCAGGCCATGCGCCGGGGCAAGGGCTCCAGCCTGTGGAACGCCGTCGAGGCGGTGAAGACGGGCGAGGCCGGCGGCGTCGTGTCGGCCGGCAACACCGGCGCCCTGATGGCGATCTCCAAACTGATTCTGCGCATGTCCGCGCCGGGGCTGGAGCGGCCGGCCATCGTCGCCAGCTGGCCGAGCTTCAAGGGCCATACGGCGGTGCTGGACGTGGGCGCCAATATCGGCAGCGACGCCGAGCAACTGGTCGAGTTCGCCATCATGGGCGAAGCCTTCCAGTCGGCGGTGCGCGGCATCGCCCGGCCGACCATCGGCCTGCTGAACGTCGGTTCGGAAGACATGAAGGGCAACGAACAGGTCAAGGAGGCGCACGCCATCCTGCGCGACGGGCCGTTCGACCTGAATTATCACGGCTTCGTCGAAGGCGACGACATCGCCAAGGGCACGGTGGACGTGGTCGTGACCGACGGCTTCACCGGCAATATCGCCCTGAAGACGGCGGAGGGTACGGCCCGCTATATCTCGGCCCTGCTGCGCGAGGCCCTGACCTCGAACCTGCAGTCCAAGCTGGGCGCCGCCATCGCCATGCCGGCTCTGAAGAAGATGCGCGAGAAGATCGATCCCAGCACCATCAACGGCGGCCCGCTGCTGGGGCTGAACGGGATCGTGGTGAAGAGCCACGGGGGCGCCGACGCCAAGGGATTCGGCAACGCCATCCGCATCGCGGTCGATCTGGCCCGCAGCGACTATATGACCAAGGTGGGCGCCAATCTGGGCAAGCTGGACGCCGTGTTCGACCATTCCAGCCCGCCCGCCGCCCCCGCCGGAGAACCCCTTCAGTGAGCGTCACCCGCAGCGCCGTGACCGGCGTCGGCTCCTATCTGCCGGAGCAGATCGTCACCAACGCCGACCTGGCCAAGTTCGTCGACACCTCCGACGAGTGGATTCAGGAGCGCACCGGCATCAAGCAGCGCCACAAGGCGCGCGACGACCAGCCGACCAGCGATCTGGCTGTCGAGGCCGCCAGGAAGGCCCTGGCCGACGCCGGCAAGACGGCGGCGGACGTCGATCTGATCATCGTGGCCACGACCACGCCCGACATGACCTTCCCGGCCGTGGCCTCGATCGTTCAGCACAAGCTGGGCGCCGGGGTGGGCGTGGCCTTTGACGTCCAAGCCGTCTGTTCGGGCTTCGTCTATGCCTTGAGCGTGGCCGACGGCTTCGTGGCGCGCGGCCTGTCCAAATGCGCCCTGGTGATCGGCGCCGAGGAAATGACGCGGCTGATGGACTGGACCGACCGGACCACCTGCGTCCTGTTCGGCGACGGCGCGGGGGCCGTGGTGCTGGAGCCGCGCGAAGGGCAGGGGACCTCGGCCGATCAGGGGATGCTGGGCTTCGCCCTGCGCGCCGACGGATCGAAGACCGATCTGCTCTACGTCGACGGCGGTCCGGCCACGACCGGGACCGTGGGCCACCTGCGGATGGCTGGGAATCAGGTGTTCCGTCATGCCGTGGTCAATATCGCCGAAGGCATCACCGCCGCCTGCGCCGCCGCCGGCATCGAGATCGCCGACGTCGACTGGTTCGTGCCGCATCAGGCCAATCAGCGGATCATCAAGGGCGTCGGCGACCGGCTGGGTCTGGACGAAACCAAGGTGATCTCGACCGTGGCCCTGCACGCCAACACCTCGGCCGCCTCGATCCCCCTGGCGCTGGACGCGGCGATCCAGGACGGACGGATCAAGAAGGGCGACATGGTCCTGCTGGAGGCCATGGGGGGCGGCCTGACCTGGGGCGCCTGCGCGCTGCGCCTCTAAGTCCGGCAGAGGCATTGATTTTTCGGAGACTTTGCGTCCCTATACGCCCAGCCTACCGCTACCAGACGGGGATATGATGTCAGGCCTACAGACCGTAACGCGCGCCGACCTTTGCGAAGCCGTGCATGAAGAGGTCGGTCTGTCCCGGCAGGAGTGTTCGGCCCTTGTCGAGCGCACCCTGGAACTGATCGTTGAATCCCTGGAACAGGGCGATACGGTCAAACTGTCGGGCTTCGGCGTGTTTCAGGTTCGCGAGAAGCGCGCCCGCATGGGGCGCAATCCCAAGACCGGCGAGCCGGCGGCGATCAATCCGCGCCGGGTCATCAGCTTCCGCGCCTCTCAGATCATGAAGAGCCGGGTTCACGACGCCGTCGTCGAGGCCTGAGTCCCTTGGCCAAGAGCCCAGACGCCTTCCGCACGATCTCCGAGGCGGCCGAGGAAGTCGGGGCGCCGCAGCATGTGCTGCGCTTCTGGGAAACCAAGTTCAGTTTCGTGGTTCCCGTGAAACGGGCCGGGGGGCGCCGGTTCTATCGACCGCAGGACATAGCGGTGCTGAAGGCCGTGCGGCGGCTGCTGCACGACGACGGCCTGACGATTCGCGGGGTTCAGCGCCTGCACAAGGAGCAGGGGCTGAAGAAGCTGGTCGGCGCAGAGGCGGCGGCCCTGATCGAGGATGGCGAGACGTTCGCCGCCATCGCGACGCCAGTCCCGGCGCGCCCCGTCTCGATGTCGCATGCCGGGCGCGCCGAACATGCGGATCTGCAGGGTGTTCTGGCCGATCTGGAGCAGGCGAAGGCGCGTCTGGACGCCGTGCTTTCGCGGTCGGTGGAAAAGTCGTTTTAGCGTTTGCGGTCAACGGTCGCCCCGTCTATAGGGAGCGCCTTCGGAGCGTGGCGCAGCCTGGTAGCGCACTTGACTGGGGGTCAAGGGGTCGCAGGTTCGAATCCTGTCGCTCCGACCAGGGAAATCAAGGGGTTAGGCACGAGCCTAACCCCTTCGATTATCTCGAAATCTGATTTGGTCACAGATTTGGTCACAATGCGGGGCGAGCGTTCACGCATCTAGGTGAAACCGGCTGAAGCGCCATGAAGGTAGTTGTCGAACGCCCGGTCGTGCCCTGAACGTACAAAGGCGGCCGACCGGCCGGAGTCCAACGGATGGTTCCTGCGTCCTGCCGACCAAAAGGGACAATGTCCGCCCCGCCCCGCAGTAATGGTTTGGAATGTCTGCCTGGCCTCTCACTGCCGCATCTTCCCCGTGTGCCTAGCTCGCGAGATGCACGTGCGGTAGGGTCCGTTAATCCGGGGGAACGGGCTGTTGGCACTGATCATAATCTGCGTTCTCGTCGTGGTCATTTGGCTGGCGTTGAACGCCCAGGCGCAGAAACGAAAACGCACTGCGGCAAGCCCGCCGCCGCGGGTACCGCTCTACGACGATGAGCTAGTCTTCCCAACCCGGCATATCCGGCTTGAACTGCCGCTCGTACGTTTGGACGCCAAGACCTCTCCGTCGTCGGACCCGCCGATGCCGGCACCCACGGCTCCGGACGTCGCGCCGGATCCGCGCGGTGAGTTGATGAACGCCCACGGCATCGCCCTGACCGGTGGGCGCTACGTCGTGAAGGGCTACGGCTTCTCGGAGTTGGCCCAGGCAGTCAACTACGCCCGAAGGCTGGCCGCCCACGGTGAGGCCGAGCCCAGAGGAGGGGCCTCCGTCTCCGCGGTGGCGACACCTTCACTCGCCTCTCTACCGGTTGCAACGGCTTCCGCTTCGCGCGCCTCGATCCTGGCCCCATCGCCGCATGCCACGCGCATGGCCGATCATGGGGTCACCTATCACGATGGCCGCTACGTCGCCGGGGCCTACGGGTTCTCGACCCTTGATCAGGCCGTAGCCTTCGCGAGCCGGAAGGGAGAGGGGCGGCCGGACCCGTCACCCCCAGTGGAAACCCGTACGGTCGCGCCGATGCCCGCACGGTCACAGGCCCTGGCAGCGGCTCCCGCACGGCTGTCTCCGGGCTGGATCGCGGCGGGCGATGGCCTTCAGATCGGACCCGTGCGCGTGCCGGGAGGAATGATCTACGCAGGCCATGCCGGAGCGTCCGCCGAATGGCTGAACGAACGCAGTCTGGTGGACCCGTCATTGCAGGTCAGCCTGTCGGGCACCGATCCGCTCGGATCAAGCTTGCCGTACTGGCCGTCCTACAGAGACCTGACGTCGAACGCGCGCCGGTCCTATCTCGACTGGTTGGCCGCCGGGCGGGTCGACCCCGTCGGCGTCGGCTATGTCTTCCTGTTCTTCTACGGCCTGGAACGCCGGTTGTTCATCGACAAGGCGTTCAAGGAGGCTGAGAGCATCATCGCGGAGGTCGCCCGACTCAGAGTCGCCTACGGCGATAACTATTCCTTCGATGGCTATGCGCGCCGTTTTCTCGAAGCAGCCGAGCTCGTGAGATCCGGCGTGGTTGAACGGCCGATCCTGTCTCCGAGGATGGGCAATGGAGAGTTCGAGATCCCGCTTCCGGCTAGGCGTTATCTCGGCGCGCGCCTCGCGGAACAGCTTCCGTTCGACGCAGACGACTGCCTGGTCTGGGCGCTCTGTCTGCCTGACACCTATCTTCGCACGCCCGGCTCGCGATGTTTCGAGGAACTCGCGGTGCTGTGGCGCCTCCGCTTTGACCGGCGGCATCCTGAAGGGCTCAAGGTCCGTGCGCCCAAACGCAGGCTTACTGGTCAGTATCGAAGCGCAAGCAGCGCGTTCGAGCTGACCCTTGATCTCGGCGACCTGCCCGACATTGCGGCCATCGCCGCGCCGCTAAGCGGTCTTCGCGATCTTCTGTCGGAGTGCCAGACCGATCTCGAGGCCTACAGCCGGCTTCTGGGTCGGAAGCCCGAGGCTCGAGGCACACTAGAGGCTGCGCTATGCCTTCCGGACGACCTGATCGAAACCGATTGGGGGCTGAGTGCACGGGCCCTCAAGGCGGAGTTCGACGCCATCATCGGCGACCAGACTATCGTCCCGATGGCGGTCACGCGGCTCTGCGACCTTATCGGAATGGATCAGGTCGAGGGCAAGGTGCCGGTCGGCATCCATCGCCAGTTCGGCGTCGTCCTGGATCGCCTGCAGATCGCGTTCGAACCGGATCGCCGTTACGGAGACGCCGGCCTGACGTCTGATAGCCAGGTGGTCCTTTACCGGGCGGCGGGCGGTGGTCCGATCGACTGCGAACAGCCCGCCTACCGATCGGTCCGTACAATGGCGGAGATTTCAGCGATCGCGGCTATTTCGGATGGCGAAGTGGTCTCGGCCGAGCTCGACCAGATCGAGGCCGTGATTCGCGCCGCCACGGACCTCCGGCCTGAGGAGCGTACACGCCTGTCGGCCTATGCGATGTGGTTGCTTCAGGATCGCCCGCGCCAGCTCGCGGCGATCACCAAACTGTCCAAACTGCCGGTGCCGCTAAGGACTGAGGCGGCGCGTGCCGCAGTGGCGTCAGTTTTATCCGACGGTCGGGTCCAGCCCGCCGAAATCCGTTTTCTCGAGAAACTCTATAGGGCTTTGGGCCTGCCCCAGGACGAGGTCTACGCCACCCTCCACCGGGGCCCGGCATCGCGCGACGAACCGGTCACAGTGGCCGAGGCCGCGCCCGCTGCCAAGGACGGCGTCGCCATCCCCCAGGAACCTGTCGTTCCGACCACCGTGCAAATCGATCCCGCCCGCCTGGCCCGGCTGCGCCTGGAAACGGCGGAGGTGTCCAGTCTCCTAGCTGGCATCTTCGCGGAGGAGGAGGCCCCCGTCGCTCCGCCGGCGGTCGCGGAGACGACTTCGGCGCGCTTTGAGGGGCTTGATGTCGCTCATTCTGAACTCCTGGGGGCCGTTGTCGACGCTTGCGGGCTTGACCGCGCGACGTTTGACACCCGCGCCAAGGCTTTGAAGCTTCTCCCGGACGGCGCGATCGAGACGATCAACGACTGGGCCTTCGACCGCTTCGACGAGCCCGTCCTCGAGGGTGATGACGACCTTACCTGCCCTGAGCCCCTCCGACTTCAGCTTCTCGCTCTGGATCTGGCTGCATGACCTCCGCACCGACGCTCAAGCCGCGGGATCGCGACATCATCCTCCAGGCCCTTGCAGCCGGCGTCGTTCCGAGGTCGGGCCTCCCACATATCCAAGTCGGCCGATCGGCTGAGATCAATGCTCTCGTGCGCGACGTGGACCGGATCGCCGACGGGGGTTCGGCCGTCCGGTTCGTCATCGGAGAGTACGGTGCCGGCAAGACCTTCTTCCTCAATCTCGTCCGACTGATCGCTCTCGAACGGCGATGCGTGACCATCCATGCCGACTTGGCACCGGACAGGCGGATCCACGCGACCGGCGGGCAGGCGAGGGGGCTCTATGCCGAGGCCGTTCGCAACATGGCGACCCGGACTAAGCCCGACGGCAATGCTCTCGCCTCGATCGTCGAGAAATTCGTTACCGAATGTGTGCGTGACGCCGAAGGGCGCGGAGCGGGCGTCGAGGCGGTAATCGATGAGCGTCTCGCCCCGCTGCAGGATCACAACGGCGGCTACGATTTCGCGGCGGTGCTGAAAGCCTACTGGCGCGCCAGCGAGGACGCCGACGCCGGCGGCAAGGCGGCCGCCCTGCGTTGGCTGCGAGGCGAATACACCACGAAGACCGAGGCCCGGCAGGCTCTGGGTGTCCGCAACATCATCGACGACGGCGACGTCTACGACAGCCTCAAACTGCTCGCGGCCTTCGTCCGGCTGGCCGGATACGCCGGGCTCGTCATCGTCTTCGACGAGATGGTCAACCTGTACAAGCTCCAGAGCGCCCAGGCGCGCAACCAGAACTTCGAGCAGATCTTGCGCATTGTGAACGACGTCCTGCAGGGTAACGCCTCCGGCATCGGCTTCGTCTTCGGGGGCACGCCGGAGTTCCTGATGGACAGCCGGCGCGGCCTGTACAGCTATCAGGCCCTGCAGTCGCGGCTGGTCGAGAACGCCTTTGCGACCAATGGGCTGATCGATCTGTCGGGACCGGTCATTCGGCTCCAGAGCCTGACCCCTGAAGATCTGCTGATCCTCCTGTTCAATCTGAGGACCGTTTTCGCCTTGGGCGACCCGGAAAAGTACCTCGTGCCCGACGAGGCCCTGCCGCTGTTCATGACCCACTGCAACAAGCGGATCGGGGAAGCCTACTTCCGGACGCCGCGCAACACCATCAAGGCCTTCGTCCAGTTTCTGTCGGTGTTGGAGCAGAACCCTGGACAGGGCTGGGCGGACCTGATCGGCGGCGTCGATATCGCCAACGACACCGACGGCGCCGCAGACATCGAGGTCGAGGTGGGCGGGGACGACGAGCTGGCGACGCTGCGGCTTTGACCGAGACCAGTTTTGATCGGCTGCATCCGGAGGTTCGGCGCTGGATTCGCGACGAAGGCTGGATCGAACTGCGGCCCGTGCAGGACCAGGCGATCCGGACAATCCTGGGAAGCGACAGGGACGTCGTAATCGCTGCGGCGACCGCAGCCGGCAAGACAGAAGCCGCCTTCCTGCCCCTCCTCACCCAGGCCGCCGGCCGCGAGGAGAGGGGCGTCTCGATCCTCTACGTCGCACCGCTCAAGGCCCTGATCAACGATCAGCACCGGCGGCTGGACCTTCTGTGTGAGCGCATGGGCGTAAGCCTGGTGCGCTGGCATGGCGATGCGCCCCAGGGTCCCAAGCAACAGATATTGAAGACGCCTCACGGCGTGGTGATGATCACTCCGGAATCGATCGAGGCGCTTCTTCTGCGCCGCTCGACGGATGCGCGCCGGCTTCTGGGGTCCCTGGACGCCATCGTCGTCGACGAACTGCATGCTTTCCTTCAGGGGCCGCGCGGGCTGCATCTGTTCAGCCTGCTACGTCGCCTGGAGCTGATGTCGGCGCGCCGGCCCAGGCGGATCGGCCTGTCCGCCACCCTGGGCGACATGGGCATCGCAGCCGCCTGGCTGAACGCGCAGGCCCCCATGTCGGTGGACGTTATTCAACCCGAAGGGCTGCGATCACCTTGAGTTCGACGCCGGTCAGCCGGTCAGCGCCGTCGCTGATCCGGGCGATGAGGGCAGGGCGGTGGGCACTTCCTGGCCGATACACGGACGCCGGCGCACGTGAATGGTGGCGAAGGTTCGACGACGCTATCCCGCCGGTCACTGACCGAGACCGGATGTGTCGTGCCGCCGCGCTGGTCACGCCGATGGGCACCGCGCTCTCCCAGAGGTGGGCGGCGGCTTGAAGCCGGGCCAGACGATCGGGCCTGGGCCAGGTCGAACCGGCATGGCCACCGCCCGTCAACCGCCCGCCGTCGTCAATGAAGCCGCGTCGGCGCAGATCGTCGCGCATGGCGCGCCAATCGGTGGCCCCGAAGCCGTGAATAACGAGCCGCCCGTCCGTAAGCAGCAGTGAGACGGAGCGGTCATGGCCGCTGTGACCAGGGGCCGGCACATTGGCGCGATGGCCACCCTGATAAAGATCGCCGCCCAGGGCGGTGACGATGGCGTGCAAGGTCATGGCGCGCTCAGATCAGACCAAGGCTACGAAAGCTCGCCGTGCCTTCCCGCCCGACGATGACGTGATCATGCACCTGAAGGCCGAACACCTTGGCCGCCTCGATGATCTGGCGCGTCACCGAAATGTCGGCCTGAGAGGGCGAGGGGTCGCCCGAGGGATGGTTGTGGACCAGAATGAGCGCCGACGCCGAAAGCTCCAGCGCCCGCCGTATGACCTCGCGGGGATAGACGGGCGCGTGGTCGACGGACCCGTCTGCGACCAGCTCGTCGCGCATCAGGATGTTGCGCCGGTCGAGGAAGAGGGCGCGGAACTGTTCCCGGGGCAGATGGGCCAGGGCGATCCGAGCATAGTCGAGAAGTGCGTGCCAGGAGCTCAACACCGGCCGGGCGCAGACGGCGCTGCGTGCCAAACGCACACTCAGCTGGCGGAGAAGTTTGAGGTCCATGATCGCTGCCGCCCCGACGCCGTCCACGCGTCCAAGCTCGGGACCGTCAGCGGCGGCGATGCCGCCCAGGTCCCCAAACTGCCCCAGCAGGTCGGCGGCCACCCGTCCTGCGATAGGAGCGGAAACGCTTCGACCGAGCAGCAGACACAGCAGATCGTGGTCTGACATCCGTTCCAGACTGGAGGGGTCTGGCCCGTCTGAAGCGGCAGTCGATCGTGCTGGTCGGATCGGATGGGCATGGGCTGAAATCTGCGTCACGGCGGCCTCCTGGCTTCCGCTCCCCGTCGGAGCGCCAGCCGCCGCCCTCACTCTCTCCCTCCATCGACGCCGCGGTGGCCGGACAACCAGAAATCGATCTTGATGATCCTGGCGAACGTACCGCTATGCCGAGGTCCTGCATTCCACAGTGATGTGCGCAAGCTCGTGCACAGGGACCAAGCGAGCCCGGACCACGTCGGCGACGACGTTCCCCGAGACGCTGACGATGGCGGCATAAGCCTCAGGACCGACTCTCCAGACGTGCAGATCAACGATACGAGCGTCGCCTGGCCCTTCGATGCAGTCGCGGACTTCCTCACTGAGGTGCGCGTCGGTCGTATCGAGCAGGACGGCGGCGGTGTCGCGCATCAGGCTCCAGGACCAACGGGCGATCACGATAGCTCCGACGATACCCATGGCAGGGTCAAGCCACGACCAACCGAGGAACAATCCGGCGAGCAGCGCCAAGATCGCCAGCACCGAGGTCAGGGCGTCGGCCAGGACGTGCATATAGGCAGCACGCAGATTGTTGTCCTTATGGGCCGCATGGCCATGCCCGACATGGTGATCATCGTCGTGATGATGCTCGTGCCCGTGACCATGTCCGGGCCCGTGATGATGACCGCCTGACAAAAGGATCGCGCTGACGACGTTCACGGCTAGGCCGATCACGGCCACCGTCGCGGCCGGGCCGAAATCAACTGCTTCGGGCCTGAGCAGGCGCATGACCGACTCGACCGCGATCCCGATGGCCACGATGCCGAGCACCAGGGCCGAGGCAAAGCCTGCTAAATCGCCGACCTTGCCGGTGCCGAAGCTGAATCGCGGATCGGTCGCGTATCTTCGCGCGAAGGCATATGCCCCCGCGGCGACCGCGAGCGCTCCGGCGTGGGTGGCCATGTGGAAGCCGTCGGCCAGCAGCGCCATCGAGCCGAAGACGGTGCCTGCGACGATCTCGCCGACCATCATGACTGTGGTCAGTGCCACCACCCACAAGGTGCGACGCGCATTATCGTCGTGGGTGGAGCCCAGAAAATTGTGGTCGTGGGTGTGGAGATGCGGGTCAGCGGTCGTCATGGTCGAACCTATCGGGAATAGCGGCGGATGATGGCGAGCATTTCGGCGGCCCCGGTCTCGCGCTCTTCATCCGTCAGATCGGATCGAGCCACATGCTGGTGAAGGTGGTCCTCGATCAGTTCTTCAAGCAGACCGCTCATGGCCCCTCGCGCGGCCGCCACCTGTTGCAGAATTTGCGAGCAACCCGCCTCGGACTCGATCGACCGCTCGATCGCCGCCAGCTGGCCGCTGATCCGGCGGACGCGCGTGATGAGCTTCTTCTTGTTGCCTGCGACGTGCGCCATACCATACTCCTCTATAGTATGGTTCATGATGAAGGTAGGGGGTGGCGGAGTGACAGCAGCTTCGTCGTGTCCGTGCCTCTCGAAGGTTTAACTGCGCCGCGAGGCTGCGCGAAGGTTTGGTCATCTAAGGTGTCACCGTGCCCGATTGGGGCGCAGTGGAGAAAGACGATGAAACGCAAGACGATCGTGATCGGCCTGTCGGCGGCGACCTTGGCGTCGGCTCTGGCCATCGGCGGCGTGGCCTTGGCCAACGGGGTCTCACCGGAACGCGTGGAAGCCGACGACGTCCAGGAGATCGCCGCCGTGATGGGCGCGCGCGTGTCCTTGGTCCAGGCTGTGGCCATCGCCGAGCGGCAGAACGGCGGCAAGGCGCTGGAGGCGGCATTCGACGATGAGAGCGGCAGCCGGTGGGAAGTCGAACTCGCCCGTGACGGTCAAGTGTCGACCTATCTGGTTGACATGACGACTGGCGCGCTGTCGGCCGCACCCGGCGAATCGGAGACCGACGAGGGGTCCGAGGACGAGGATTGATCCTTCGTCAGCCTCGCCCGGCGCCGGGCGAGGACCTCGGGGAGGTTTGAAGATGAAAATTCTGCTGATCGAAGATGACGCCGAAGCGGCGCAGTTCGCAGCGCGCGGCCTGCGCGAGGCCGGCCATCTTGTGGATATCGCCGACCATGCCGAAGACGGCGAGCACATGGCTCTCGAAGGCCATTATGACGTCTTCATCGTCGATCGCATGCTGCCGGGCGGCGACGGCCTGAGCATCGTCAAAAAGGCGAGGGCTGCGAGCGTGACCACACCGGCTCTTTTCCTGACGGCCGTCGGCGGTGTCGGGGACCGTGTCGAGGGGCTCGAGGCGGGGGCCGACGACTATCTGGTCAAGCCCTATGTCTTTAGTGAACTGCTGGCCCGGGTGAACGCCTTGGGCCGACGGCCGCGCACCCTGGACATGCGCGATCGCCTGACGGCCGGGGATATTGAGATCGATCTCGGCTCGCGCACAGCGCGGCGCGCCGGCGTCGATCTCGACTTGACGCCTCAGGAGTTTCGACTGCTGGAGTTTCTGGTCCGACACTCGGGCCTGGTCGTGACGCGCGACATGCTGCTTCAGAAGGTCTGGGGGTTCGACTTCGAGCCCCGCGCCAATCTCATCGATGCCCACATGAGTCGTCTGCGCGCCAAGGTCGATCGGCCGTTCGCCCGCGACCGCATTCAGACCGCGCGGGGGACCGGCTACCGACTGGACGACCATGACTAGGGCGCTGGGATCGGTCGCCGTTCGCCTGGCACTCGTCTACGCCCTTGTCTTTGGACTGGGCGGCGGGGTTCTGTGGTCGGTCCTGACGATCATCGTCGCGCGCTATGCGGCCGAGGCCATCACGACGGATCTCCAGACAGAGACCCGTGTGCTGCTGGCGGAGGACGGCGGGTCGGATCAGGCGACCCTGGTGCGCAAGGTCGAGGCTCGGAGCCGGGTCGGCGGCCTGTTCGTTTACAGTGTGACGGATCCCCAGGGTCAGCGGCTCGCAGGCCAGTTGCCCGACGGCCTGATGCCGCGTCAGGGGCTCGACGAGATCCAGCTGCCGTATGCCGAAGATGACGGCGGTCCGGCTGAAGAAGTGCCCGTTCGCACCCTGACCACGGCCCTGCCTCAGGGCACGCTTGTGGTCGGTAAGTCGACCTATGCCGTTCATGAGCTTGAGGAGCTGCTCCAGGATATCGGTCTATGGGCCGTACTGGGTCTGACCGGCGTCGCCGCTCTGTCGGGAGCGGCGGCTGGAGGACTGCTGTCGGCACGCCTGAGCCGGATAAACCGGGCCGCCGCGCGCATCATGGAAGGCCACCCCAATGAGCGCGTGCCGTCCGTCGGATTGGGAACCGAACTGGAGCGAGTCCGCCGCAACCTGAACGCTCTTCTGGATTGGCAGCAGCGGGCGCTGGAAGCCCTGCGCCATGTCTCGACCGACATCGCCCATGATCTGCGGACGCCGCTGAACCGCCTACGCCAGCGTCTGGATCGGGCCCAGGCGGAAGCCGTCGACGGGCGGGTTCCGGACGCGGCCATTCGCGCCGCGATCGCCGACCTGGACCAGGTTCTGGAGACCTTTTCCGCCCTGCTGCGGATCGGCCAACTCGAGGGCGGGGCTGGCCGGACCTCGTTCAGGCGCGTGAAGCTGGGTGATGTGGTCGATCGTGTCTTCGAGGCCTATCAGCCCGCCAGCGAGGAGAGCGGTCACATCCTGACCCAGCTTGTCGATAGCGACGCCGAGGTCATCGGCGACCCCGAGCTGCTGGTTCAAATGCTGTCGAACTTGGTCGACAACGCCTTGGCGCACGCGGGCAGCGGCGCGCGAATCCAGATCGGAGCCTACGACGAGGGCTCGAAGAGCGTTCTCGCCGTGCGCGACGATGGTCGGGGCGTGCCGGCCGACCAAGTCGAGCGGATCACACGCCGCTTCTACCGGCTCGATTCAAGCCGCAACACGCCCGGTCAAGGCTTGGGTCTGGCGCTGGTAGCGGCGATAACGGCGCTCCACGAAGGCGAACTGGTGATCGGGCCAAACCATCCCGGTTTGGCCGTGCGCGTCGTGCTACCAAGACCATGATGGGAACGGTGGGGTGATGCGGGTCAGTCTTGTTTGGCCATTGATCATGGTGTCGCTGGCCGGTTGCGCGACCTATGCGCCGTCACCTCTGCCGATGGCCCCTTCGGCCGATCCCACGAGCGCTTCGCTCGCCGATCGCCTTCGGTTGGCACGCCCAGAGGCTCAGCCCATCGATCTGACCGCACCGCTTGGCCCGGACGCCCTTGCGGCGATCGCCATCGTTTTGAACCTTGACTTGAGGAGCCAGCGCGCCCGGGTCGGCGTGGCCGAGGCCCAGGCCTTTGACGCCGGCCTCTTTCCCGATCCGCAGTTCAGCGCCAGTCTTGATCGACCGCAGTCCGCCCCGATGCTCGTCGACGCCCTGGCGGCCTCTCTCGGTCTGGATACATCGGCCTTTTATCTCCGCCCTCAGAGGCTGCGGAGCGCGCGAGCGGTGGAGCGGCAAGCCCGACTGGATCTCGCCTGGCTAGAGTGGCAGACGGGCAATCAGGCGGCTGTGCTGGCCGCCCGTATTCAGGGTCTGGAGAATAACCTCCAACTGACGCGCGAGGCGGAGGCCCTGTCGGCCTCGATTCTGAATCGCTCGCTGGCCGCCCTGGCCAGGGGAGACCTGTCCGCCACTGACGTCGAGCCCCGGAGGATCGCCGAGGCCGATGCGGCCGATCGTCTGCGCGTCGCCGAACGCGATCTAGCCTCCGCCCGTCTGGAGTTGAATGCCCTGCTGGGCCTCAGCCCCGCGACCTCGATCCAGCTGACGCGCTTGCAGCCACCGTCGCCATGCTTACTGCACGTGGACACGCTGGTTGATAGGGCCCTGGCGCAGAGGCTCGACCTTCAGGCCTTGCGCGCGGGATATGAGGGCCAGGAGGCGACGCTGCAGGTCGCGGTTCTCCAGCAGTATCCCCGGTTGAACCTCTCTTTGAACGGGGCCCGGGACACCGGAGCCGTCCGCACCAACGGCGTCGCCGTTGGGTTCGACCTGCCTCTCTGGAACCGGAACCGCGGCCAGATCGCGATCCAGACCGCCACGCGCGAGCAGCTGCGCTCGGAGTACGAGACCCGGCTGTTCAGGACGCAGGCCGATATCGCGACCCTGGTGTCCGCGCTCGACATCGGCCGCCGGCAGCAGGCCGACCTGGCCAATCAACTGGGTCCGCTCCGCGCCTCGGTGGCCGCCTTCGAGAACGCGGCGGCGCGTGGCGACATAGCGCGGATCACCGCCGAGACCGCCCGCCTGTCCTTGCTCGACAAGTCGATCGCCTTGTCCGCCCTCGATCAGGCGATGGCCGAACAGACACGGGCTTTGCAGACCGCCGTCGGAACTTCGCTGGAGACGTTCGCATGCGCCGTCTGATCCTTCTCCTCGCCCTGGCGGCGATCCCGGCCGGCTGTTCCAAGCCCGCCGAAAAGGCGGCCGATCCCGTGGCTCAGGTCCGCACCGCTCCTGTCGTCAGAGCCGACCTGGACGAAACCGTCACCGCCTATGGTCAGGTGGAGTTCGATCCAGCCGGTCTTCGCGCCCTGACTGCTCCCTTCGAGGCCCAGGTGGCCCAGGTTCACGTTCGGGTCGGACAGTCTGTTTCGGCCGGGCAACCGATCGTGACCCTGACCGCCAGTCCCCAGACCCGCCTCGACCTCGGGCGGCTGGCTCGTGAGGCGCAGGTGGCGGCGAGCGAGGCGGAGCGGCTGGGTCGCCTGCGATCCGATGGCCTGGCCGGTGACGCGGAGGTCCAGACCGCGACGGCCACCGCCCAGACGGCACGTCAGGCCAGCGCGAACCTCCAGAGCCTGACGCGCGGCGGGCAGGTGACCCTGTCGGCACCGGTGGCAGGGATTGTCGATGCCGTGCCCAGCAGCCCGGGTAGTCTGGTGCCTGCCGGATCCGTGGTGGCCAATCTCGGGGCTGCCGGGCGGCTGAACGCCCGCATCGGCATTGAGGTCGAAGACGCCCAGAGGCTCAGGTCGGGCAGCGTCGTCATGCTGATGGGGTTGCATGATCAGGGCGGCACAGCTCCCTCTCGGGTGGCCTCAATCGACCGGCGTGTCGATCCCGCCACCCGCCTCGCGGCTCTGCTTGTTCCGCTTCCGGCTGCGGGCGTGTTGCTTCCGGGCGAGGCCGTCAGGGCGGACGTAGTGGTCGGCACGCGCATCGGCGTCCTGACGGTGCCGCGCGCCGCGGTCCTCTATGATGGCGAGACGCCCTATGTGTTTGTCGTCAGCGCGGGCAAGGCGGTGCGCAGGCCCGTCCAGGTCGGACTTGAACTCACCGATCGGGTCGAACTGACCTCGGGCGTTCAAGCCAACGAGCAGGTGGTGATCGAGGGCGGTCCATCCCTCTCGGACGGCATGGCCGTGAGAGAAGCCGCCGCCGCGACCCCGGCGGCGCGCCCGTGACCCGCTGGCTCTCCGGCCAGGTCCGGTTCGTTCTTCTCGCCTTCGTCCTGCTGGCCCTGGCGGGGTCGGCGGCGGCGTTCAGACTGCCCGTGAGCCTGTTCCCGAAGATCGACTTCCCCCGGGTGGTGGTGGCCGTCGACGCCGGCGACCGTCCGGTGGAGCAGATGGTCAGCCAGGTGACCCGGCCGGTCGAGCGGGCGCTTCGCACCGTCCCCGGCGTAGCCTCCGTCCGATCTACCAGCAGCCGGGGCTCGGCCGAGCTGTCCGTCAACTTCGCCTGGGGCGCGGACATGGTCGCTGCGACCCTTCAGGCCGAGTCGGCCGTGAATGCGGTGATGCCGGACCTGCCGCCGGGGACGCGGTTCGAAGTCCGGCGAATGGACCCGACGGTGTTTCCGGTCCTGGGTCTTGCGCTGGTGTCGCCCAGCCGCGATCCCGTGGCGCTGAGAGATTTCGCCCAGCTCCAGCTCGCCCCGCTGCTGTCTTCGACGCCCGGCGTGGCCAGCGTGACCGTGCAGGGCGGTCAGGAGAAGGAATATCAGGTGCTGGCGGACCCCACGCGACTCCAGGCGCTGGGTCTCTCTGTCGAAGACCTGGCACGGGTCCTGTCGTCCAACAACGTCGTGGTCGCAGCGGGTCGCTTGGAGGACCGTTATCGGCTGTATCTGGTGCTCACCGACAACCAGCTGACCGGCATCGACGATATCCGCTGGACCGTGATCCAGACCGGCGCGCGCGGTGTGGTCGAACTGGACGATATCGCCGATGTCGTGGTCCGACAGACCCCGCAGTGGACGCGGGTCACGTCGCAGGGCCAGGACGCGGTGCTGGTCAACATTCGCCAGACGCCAGACGCCAACAGCGTCGGTCTGGTCAAAGAGGTGCAGCGACGCATCGCCGCCTTCAAGGTGGAGACCCCCGCCGATGTTCAGATCGTTACCTTCTACGACCAGTCGCAGCTGGTGACCGCAGCGGCGAGCAGCGTGCGCGACGCTATCCTGTTGGGCGCTCTGCTGGCCGGTGTTGTGCTGTTCGTCTTTCTTCGCAGCCTGCGCTTCATGGTGATCGTCGCCCTGATGCTGCCTGCCGTGTTGGCGACGACCTGCATCGCCCTCGGCCTTCTGGGCATGAGTTTCAACATGATGACCCTGGGGGGTATGGCCGCGGCCGTCGGCCTGGTCGTGGACGACGCGGTGGTCATGCTGGAACATCTGATGCGGCGGCTTCAGGAGAAGCGCAGAGGGGCGGAAGCCGGGGAGGACGGTGTGCTGGTTTCGGCGGCCGAGATGGCCCGCCCGCTCATCGGATCGACGCTCGCCACCATCCTAGTCTTCGCGCCCCTCGCCTTCTTGAGCGGCGTCACGGGCGGGTTCTTCAAGGCCCTTGCTGTCACGATGTCGGCGTCGCTCGCCGTTTCCCTGATCTTCGCTCTGTTCGTCGCGCCGTTGCTCGCCGAGCGATGGGTGCGGGAACGCGACGTGGAGCAGGCCGAGCGGGCAGGCGGGCTGCTCGAACGATTCGGTGGTCGTTACGAGACGCTGATGACGCGCGTTCTGGGACGGCCGGGTCGGCTTGCATTGATCGTGGGCCTCGTCGTCCTGTTGATCGGCGGGCTCGCCTATACCCGGGTCGGGTCGGGCTTCATGCCCAAGATGGACGAAGGCGGCTTCATCCTCGATTACTATGCCGCGCCGGGCACGTCGCTGAGCGAAACCGACCGGCTGTTACGACAAGTCGAGTCCATCCTCCAAGCCACGCCGGACGTCGAAAGCTATTCGCGGCGGACCGGGCTGCAGCTCGGCGGCAGCCTATCCGAAGCCAATGAGGGCGACTTTTTCGTGAGGCTGAAGGCCAAGGGCCGACGTCCGCTCGAAGTCGTCACCGCAGAGGTCCGATCCAAGATCGAGGCGTCCGTGCTCGGCCTCACGGTCGAGACGGCGCAACTGATGGAGGACCTGATCGGCGATCTGACCGCTGTGCCCCAGCCGATCGAGGTCAAGCTGCTGGGGGCGGACATGGCGGCATTGAAAACGGCATCGCCAATGGTCGTGGATGCCATCGGCAAGATCCGGGGCGTGGTCGAGGTCAGCGGTGGCCTGCGGGTCGCCGGCGACGCCGTGGTTATAGCCGTGGATCGGCCGGCCGCGGCTCTGGAAGGCCTCGATCCCGAGGCGGTGACGCGACAGCTCCAGCTTCTGGTAGGCGGCAACGTCATCGGGCAGATTCAGGAGGGCGAAAAACTGGTCGGCGTGCGGGTCTGGACGGCAGGCGATCTCCGCGATCGTGTGCGCGCTCTGGAGACCCTGCCGCTGCGCGCGCCGGACGGGCACACCCTGCCTCTCTCGCGTGTCGCGACCCTGACGATCGCGCCCGGTCAGCCGCAGGTCACCCGCGAGAATCTACAGCCGTTGGTGGCTGTGACCGCGCGGCTGGATCAACGCGATTTGGGCTCGGCGATGCGCGAGGTTCAGCGCACGGTGGCCTCGTTGAGCCTGCCGTCTGGCGTCCGCGTCGAGTACGGCGGCCTCTATGCCGAACAACAGAAGTCGTTCCGTGACCTGGCGGTGGTCTTCGTCAGCGCCTTAGCGCTCGTCGGGTTGCTGTTCCTCTATCTGTTTCAGGGATGGGCAGCGGCGGCGAGCATCGTCGTCACGCTTCTGCTGGCGGCGTCCAGTGTCTTCCTGGGCCTGTGGGCCACGGGCACTGAGCTCAACATCTCCGCCATGATGGGCCTCACGATGGTCATCGGCATCGTCGCCGAGTTGGGCGTCTTCTACCTCGCGGAACTGCCACCGAACCAACGGGCGGACGCCAAGACGTTGATAGCCGCTGGGCGGGCGAGACTTCGGCCCATCCTCATGTCCGCCCTGATCGCCATTTTGGCCTTGGCGCCCCTCGCGCTCGGCCTCGGCGAGGGGTCGGCGATGCAAAAGCCCCTCGCGATCGCGATCATCACCGGTCTGATCGCCGGTGTGCCGCTGATCCTGATTTTTTGTCCCGCCCTGTTGGCGCGCCTTTCCACTCCGCTCCGGGAGCGACCGCAATGAAGTTCAGCCTGCCGTCTTCGCGTGGCCCACGCGTGCTGCTCAAGATCGTCGCCGGCCTTGGGTCCGCGACCCTCTGGACGATGGCCGCCATCGGCCTGTTCGTCGTGGCCTTTGTCAGCTTCACCATGGCTAACGACAATTTCCACGCCGTCGCCAAGGATGAGGCTTTCCGGTCGGCGCAGCCGTCGCCGCAGGACCTCGAACGCTATGCGCGGGATCATGGCATCCGCACCGTTATCAATCTGAGAGGGGCGAACCCGTCCGAGGCCTGGTACCGCGACGAGGTGGCCACCGCGCGTCGCCTGGGCTTGCGCCACATCGACTTCCGCATGTCCGCGAAGCGGGGCATTACCAACGAAGAGGCTTGGCGGCTGATCCAGGTCATGCGCGACGCGCCCAAGCCCCTGCTGATCCATTGCGAATCGGGCGCCGACCGCAGCGGGCTTGCCTCGGCCCTCTATGTGGCTGCGGTGGAAGGGCTCGGTGAGGAGGCCGCGGAGCGACACCTCTCGCTGCGCTACGGCCATGTCCAGGCGCCGTTTGGCAAGGGGTGGGGCTCCACCGTCACCTGGGAGCGCATGGAGCCTTCCTTGGGCTTTGTCGGTAGCTGATGCTGGGAAGACTGCCTGTGTCCGGATTGGCCTCCACTCTGGGGCGGGTGCGCGGTCGGCTGAGCGGAGCGGTCATCGCGACCTTCATGGCCGGTTCGCTGGCCATCTGGGGCTTCCTGACCCTCGCGGGCGAAATGCGTGAAGGCGAGACCCGGGCGATCGATGAACGCCTGATGCTGCTGATGCGTGAAAGGGGCGATCAGAATGATCCGCTCGGGCCGCGGTGGCTTGAAGAGGCGATGCGTGACGTGACGGCCCTCGGCGGCTTCACGGTGCTGACGCTCGTCACGATCGTCGCTGTGGTCACGCTGATGCGAGCCAGGCGGTGGCGCAAGGCGCTTGGCATGGCAACGGTGGCGCTCGGCGCCGAGCTGACGAGCGATGTGCTGAAGCTCGCCTACGCCCGGCCCCGACCGGACCTCGTGCCCCACGGGAGCTATGTCTATTCCAACAGTTTCCCGAGCGGCCATTCCACCTTGTCCGTCGCCATCTATTTCACACTCGCGGCTTTGTTAGCGGCGGGCGCGGTCCGCCCGAGCTCCCGTAGAATGATCTATATGGTGGCCGGATCGGTGGTGCTTATGATTGGCGCAAGCCGTGTCTATCTGGGCGTGCACTGGCCGACCGACGTCGCCGCCGGGTGGGCACTGGGATCAATCTGGGCCTTGATCGGCTGGCGATGGCTTGGCGAACCGACGACTGCGGGCGCAGGCCCGACGCAGCACTGACGCCAGATCCGACCCTCACATCCCTCATGAAGAGATGGCGATGACCAACGACAGACTCGACCTGGATCATCTTGCACGGCGTTGGCTTGGCAAGGCCACGCCGGAGCTAGCGGAAGCCGAGCGCCGCGTCCTCAGCCGCACGGTGCATCGAAAACCCGTTTCGCAGGACGTCAATGCGGCGTTCAAGAGCGACCTGACCTTCGGCGAACGCCTGTCCGACCGAGTCGCCCGTTTGGGTGGCTCCTGGGGCTTCATCAGCAGCTTTGGTTTGTTTTTGCTGGTCTGGGCGATCCTGAATCTCACCCTTGGTCGGCACGCCTTCGATCCCTATCCCTTCATTTTCCTGAACCTGTTGTTGTCGATGCTCGCTGCGATCCAGGCCCCGATCATCATGATGAGTCAGAACCGGCAGGCTACGAAAGATCGGCTGGATGCCTCACATGACTATGAGGTCAACCTGAAGGCGGAGATCGAGATCATGGCCCTGCATGAAAAACTGGATCAGATGCGTGACAGCCAAATCCAGACCTTGATCAGCAAACAGCAGGAGCAGATCGAGCTGTTGACGACTCTGTTGCGCAAAGACGGTGTCGCGGCCGAAACGCCCAAAGGTCAGGCCTGATTCACGTCCGCCTCGCGTCCTGCGGCCCTCCAGACATCCCGCGCCGCGTCGGCGTTTAGTGCTGCGATCGCCAGGCCGACAATCAGGTCCGGCCAAGCGGAACGCCAAAGGAAGGCGGTCACGAGGCCGGCGGCGACGATCGCCACATTGGCCAGAGCGTCATTGCGGGCGGACAGGAAGGCGGCGCGCGTCAGACTGCCCCGGCTGGCGCGGAACCGTGTGAGCAAAAGGGCGCAGGCGAGGTTGACTGCTAAGGCCCCCGCTCCGGTCACCGAAAGCAAAATCGGCTGCGGAGGGGACGGTGCCTGAAACTGGCTCCAAGCCGTCCAGATCGTCGCCAGTCCCGGGATCAGGATCAAAATGGCCAGGCATCGACCGACCCGTGCCCGAACCGTCGCCGAAGCCATAAGCGTCATGCCGATCAGCAGGTTGATCGCTGCATCCTCAAGAAAGTCGACAGAGTCCGCGAAAAGGGAGACCGACCCAATGGCCCGCGCGACCGTGAACTCGACCCCGAAATAGGAGAGGTTCAGGAAGGCAACCAACCAAACGGTCTGGCGCAGGTCCATCTGGTAACCGGTTGACCTCACGCGATCTGCCCAGTTCCGAGGGGTTCAAGTGCCATCTCCTCCGCCAAGCCCTCTCGCTGCGAACCGGTTCTTACGACGCACGCGAGGATCAGCAGTTTAGCCCGGTTTGATCAAGGACGCGGCGCGAACAGGATGACGCCTGCACCGATCAGGCACAGCATAGCCCCAATGACATCCCATCGGTCGGGGCGGCTGCCCTCGACCAGCCAGAGCCAAAGAAGAGACGACAGGATATAGACGCCGCCGTAGGCGGCATAGGCACGTCCCGCGGCCTCGACCTCCACAAGGGTCAGCAACCAGGCGAACACCGCCAAGCACGCCAACCCCGGAACGATCCACGCCACCGACCTGCCCAGGCGAATCCAGGTCCAGAAGGCGTAGCAGCCTGCGATCTCGGCGAGCGCCGCACCGAGATAGACTGCTAGCGTCGTCGGCGAGATCGTGGCGGGCGTCATCCGTGGCTGGCGAACACGCGGGTGGCACCGTTTTTGAGGATAAGCAGGGTCTGGAACCCCTGGACCCGGTCGGCCGGGGCTGGCATCCCCGGGGATCCCGCCGGCATGCCCGGCACCGACAGACCGAAGGCGTCGGGGCGCTCGCGGACCAGTCGGGCCACGTCCTCGGCCGGCACATGTCCCTCGATCGCATAGGACCCCACAACTCCAGTGTGACAGGACGCCAGGGCGTCGGGCACGCCGTAGCGGCGGCGAATGGGGGCAAGGTCTTCCAACTCGCGCACCGTCGCCGTCCATCCGGCCGCCGTCAAATGCTGGACCCAGGCCCCGCAGCAGCCGCACCAAGGCGTCTTGTAGACGGTGATGGCCTGAACCGCCTGGGCCGCAAGGACCGGCGAAGCCAAGACCGATGACGCCAGGGCCAGACCCGGCAAGGCCCGGACAAAAGACCGACGAGAGGGCGCGAGCTGGGGGGCGGGCGAGAGGGACATGTCGGTAAGCTCCGTTCGACACCACCTATCGCGCCTATGGTCTTCGTCGTCGAGGTTCGCCGATCTTTAGTGGGAAGCGAGGATGTCGCAGCGTCGTACGCGGGGGCCACTCGTGTTGAAGTTTGCCCTGAGGCGGGATACGTGAGCCTCAGGAGTTCCCTTGCCGCCATCGATTCGGACATTCTGCGTCTCGCTATGCGTCGCTTTGGTGGCGGCGCTGACCTTGCACGCGTCCGCTCAGGCTCAGCATGAGGTCGGACATTCGGCCGGCTGGCCTCCCGTCGCCATGGTGGCGAGCGACGACCACGGGCATGCTCACATGCATGTGGCGCCGACCGAAACCACACCCGATGCACCGGACCAAGACCAGGACGGACAGCCGACCGGACATCACCACAGCGGCGTCGAAAAGCCATCGACCACGCCAGCCCTGAGCGTGGCCGGGCCGCTGCAGCTGGTCCGTGTCGCGGAGCACAGCCTCGGGCGAAGCTCACCCTTGGAAGACGTCGGGCTCGACGGGCCCGAATACCCCCCGAAACGGACAGGCGCGATCCTTTGATCCGACGCGGCCAGCCGGCCGCGCGCGCCATTCCGTTTTTGGAGATATCCCTTGCATACCCCATCGTCCGGCTTTGCCGGATCGTGGGCGCGTACACCGACCGTCACGGTCCTCGCGCTCATTCTGGCGGCCGCCATGCCGCCGTCCTTCGCCATGGCACAGTCCCCACCGTCGGCTGACGCAGCCGCTCGCTCTCTGACCCTCGAAGAGGCTCTCGCCCTCGCGGCCTCGGCCGATCCTGCCCTCGCGGGTACGGCCGCCCGGGTGCGCGCTGCTGAAGCGGGGGTGCGCCAGGCCGACGTCCGGCGCAATCCGACCCTGGGGTTGGTCGCTGAGAATATCGGTGGTGTCGGTGGCATCGGCCTGATCGACCGTTCCGAGACGACCCTGACCTACGAGCAGCCGATTGAGCGGGGCGGCGACCGGGATGCCCGCGTGTCCTTGGCGCGCAGCGAGGGTGTGCTGGTCGGAGCCACGGCGCAGGTCCGACGGCTAGACCGGCTCGAACAGGTTCAGACCGCCTGGGCGGAAGCCCTGGCCGCGCAGGCCGAAGTCGAGATCGCGCGAGAACGACTCGATCTGGCCGAACGGTTCCAGACCGAGGTCCAGCGCCGCGTAAACGCTGCACGTGACCCCCTGTTCGCGGGAGCCCGGGCCGAGTCCGAACTGGCCCAGGCCCAGATCGATTTTGATCAGGCCGAGATCGCGGCGCGCCTCGGCCGGGCCACCCTGGCCAGCTTCTGGATGGGACCGGCCGATTTTGTGCTGCGGGACGAGGATTTCACCGACACCAGCGCGTCGCGTAGACCGGCCGGTGATCCCACGATCATCGATGAGACGGCGATCGCGGCCCAACGCGACATCGCTACCTCAAGGGTAGCCGTTGAGCGGGCCCGCGCCGTGCCGGACGCCACCGTCAGCGTCGGGGTGAGGCATCTATGGAACGAAGACGCGCTCGCCTTCGTGGTCGGCGGCTCCATCCCGCTCGGCCGATATGATCGCAACGAGGGGGCAATCGAACGCGCCCAGGCCGAACGGATCGCGGCCGAGGCCGATCTGTCCGCCCTTCGGATCGAACGGGACCGTGAGATCGCCCGGCTCCAGGTCCTGCTAGCCGCCAAGGCCAGCGAGGCCCGGCGCATCGGCGAGGAGACCCTGCCCCAGGCCGAGCGTGCCGTGGTTCTCGTCCGTGAAGGCTTCGCTCGCGGCGGCTTCACCTACAACGACGTCATCCAGGCCCAGACCGCGCTTTTGCAGACGCGGGCGCGGCGAGTGGCGGTTCTGAGATCCTTTCATATCGAGCGCGCCCGCCTTGACCGGCTGACCGGCGCGCATGGCGGCCTGACCGGCCTGGAGATGCAACCATGATCCGCTATCCGACCGCACGGCGAGGCCTGGCCACGCCTCTGCTGACACTGGCCTTGGCCGTGGCCGGTTGCGGCCAGGGCGCGCCGGAAAAGCTGAGCCCCGAGGCTGCCGCCGCTGCCGCCGCAGACTATGAGCGCGGGCCGCACAATGGGCGGATGTTGCGCGACGGCGACTTCGCTCTGGAGATCACGATCTTTGAGGAAGGTTCGGAACCGCTCTATCGGCTCTACCCCTATTTGAAGGACAAGCCTGTCGATCCGCGTCAGGTCCAGGCGTTCATTGCCCTGACCCGCCTGGGGCCTTCGGTGGACCGGTTCGTCTTCACGGCGGCCGAGGATTATCTGACCAGTCCGACCGTCGTGGCGGAGCCGCATTCGTTCGATGTTTCGGTGGCGGCGACTCATGCGGGCAAGCGATCGACCTGGAGCTACCCGTCCTATGAGGGGCGCACGATCATCACGGCCGCCGCCGCACAGGCCGGCGGCGTGACGACCGCGCGTGCCGGTGGCGCGGTACTGGGCGAGAGCCTACCGTTGAGTGGTCGGGTCGAGATCACGCCGGAGGGCCAGAGCGAGGTCCACGCCCGTTATCCGGGCCGGATCATGGCATTGAACGCCGAATTGGGTCAGCGGGTTTCGCGGGGGCAGGTCCTCGCCCGGGTCGAGTCCAGCGAAAGTCTTCAGACCTACTCGGTCACCGCGCCGATCTCGGGCGTCATCATGGAGAAGAACGCGGTCCCCGGCGAGATCACCGGCAATGGCGAGCCGATGCTGGTGATCGGCGACCCCACGCGTCTTCACGCCGAGTTCTCGCTCTATCCGCGCGACGCCGAGCGTGTTCGTGCCGGACAGCGGGTCGAGGTCACCAGCCTGGCCGGAGATCACCGGTTCAACGGCGTGATCGAAACTATCCTGCCCGGCACCGATCCGATGAGCCAGACCCTGATCGCCCATGTCGATCTGGCCTATATGGGCGGGGTCTGGCGGCCGGGACTGGGGGTCCAAGGAATGGTCCAAGTCGGCCAGGGCGAGGTGCCGCTGGCGGTCCAGACCAAGGCCATCATGCCGTTCCGCGACTTCCAGGTCGTCTATGCCAAGGTGGGCAACACCTATGAGGTGCGGATGCTCGAACTGGGCCGCCGCACCGACGAATGGACGGAGGTGTTGGGCGGTCTCGCGCCAGGCACCGAATACGTCGTCGACGGTGCCTTCCTCATTCGCGCGGACATCGACAAGTCCGGCGCGAGCCATGATCACTAGGGAGCGCGCACACCATGCTTGAACGCATCATCGCGCTGTCGATCCGCTTCCGCTGGGGGGTGATGGCGCTGGTCCTGCTGGCCTGCGCGGTCGGCGTCTGGAGTTTCCAGCGCCTTCCGATCGACGCCACACCGGACATCACCAACGTCCAGATCCAGATCAACACCGAGGCCCCCGGCTATTCCCCGCTGGAGGCCGAACAACGGATCACCTTCCCCGTCGAGACGGCGGTGGCAGGGGTGCCGGGCCTTCAATATACGCGCTCCGTCTCCCGCTACGGGCTGAGCCAGGTCACCGTTATCTTCGAAGACGGGACCGACATCTATTTTGCGCGGCAACTGGTCAACGAGCGTCTGCAGAACGCGCTCAGCCAGTTGCCACCCGGGATCACGCCGGAGATGGGGCCCATCGCCACGGGGCTCGGCGAGATCTTCATGTACACGATCGAGGCCGAGCCCGGCGCCCGCCGCCCCGACGGCCAGCCCTATACGACCGAGGATTTGCGCACGCTGCAGGACTGGGTAATCCGACCCCAGCTGCGCAATACCAAGGGCGTCACCGAGGTCAACACCATCGGCGGCTATGAGCGGCAGTATCACGTCACCCCGAACCCCGACCGGCTCGCCGCCTATGGTGTGACCCTGGCCGAGGTGGTGAACGCCCTGGGCAACAACAACGCCAACGTCGGCGCGGGTTATGTCGAACGCTATGGCGAACAGTATCTGATCCGCGTGCCGGGTCAGGCCTCGACCACTGAGGATCTGGGTAATGTCGTCATCGCCACCCGTGGCGGCGTGCCGATCCGCATCGCCGATGTCGCCGATGTCGGGATGGGGGAAGAGTTGAGGACCGGCGCGGCAACGGAGAACGGTCGCGAGACCGTTTTGGCCACCGTGCTGATGCTGGCCGGCGAGAACAGCCGCGTCGTGGCCCAGGCGGCAGCCGTCAGCCTGGAGGAAGCCGCGCGCGCCCTGCCCAACGGCGTGACCGCCTCGCCAGTCTATGACCGGACGGACCTGGTCGAACGCGCCATTCATACGGTCGAAAAGAACCTGCTGGAAGGCGCGCTTCTGGTGATCGTCGTGCTGTTCCTTCTGCTCGGCAACATCCGCGCCGCCCTGATCACGGCGGCGGTCATTCCGGTGACCATGCTGATGACCATCACCGGCATGGTGCGCACCGGCACCTCGGGCAATCTGATGAGCCTTGGCGCGCTCGACTTCGGCCTGATCGTCGACGGGGCCGTCATTATCGTCGAGAACTGCCTGCGTCGCTTCGGTGAGGCCCAGCATCGTCTGGGTCGCGTCCTGAGCCGGGAAGAACGCTTCGAACTGGCCGCCACCGCCTCCAGCGAGGTGATCCGGCCGTCGCTGTTCGGGGTGATGATCATCACCCTGGTCTATGTGCCGATCTTCGCCCTGACCGGCGTGGAGGGAAAGACCTTCCACCCGATGGCGATCACCGTGGTCATCGCCCTGACGGCGGCCCTGGTCCTGTCCTTGACCTTCGTGCCGGCGGCGGTGGCCATGTTCGTCACCGGCAAGGTCGAGGAAAAGGACAGCTTCCTGATGCGCTGGGCGCGGATCGGCTATCAGCCGGCGCTCGATTTCGCGCTGAAGACAAGGGTCCTGATGATCGGTCTGGGGGTTTTTCTGGTCGCGCTCGCGGGATTTGGCGCGTCGCGGATGGGGTCGGAATTCATTCCGAACCTGGACGAGGGCGATATCGCCATGCATGCCCTGCGCATCCCCGGCACAAGCCTGAGCCAGGCCATCCATATGCAGACCGCCCTGGAGGCCCGGATCGCGACCTTCCCCGAGGTCGAGCGGGTCGTGGCCAAGATCGGCACCGCCGAGGTGGCCACCGACCCGGTGCCGCCTTCGGTCGCCGACACCTTCATCATGCTGAAGGATCGCAAGGACTGGCCTGATCCCCGCAAATCCCGTGGCCAGCTGGTCGAGGAGATGGAAGCGGCGGTAAACGAGGTTCCCGGCAGCAAATACGAGTTCACCCAGCCCATTCAGATGCGGTTCAACGAACTGCTCAGCGGCGTGCGCGCCGACGTCGCCATCAAGATCTTCGGCGACGATCTGGATGAACTGCTGAGGCTCGGTGCCGAGATCGAGACCATCGTGGCCAGCGTCGAAGGCTCGGCCGACCCCCAGACCGAACAGGTCACGGGACTGCCGGTGCTGCAGATCACGCCGGACCGGACGGCCATGGCCCGGCTGGGATTGAGCGTGAACGACGTCCAGTCGGTCATCTCCACCTCGATGGGCGGCACGACGGCGGGGCAGATCTTCGAGGGAGACCGGCGCTTTGACGTCGTTGTCCGTCTGCCCGAGGATATCCGGTCCAACACCGACGCGATTGGTCGCCTACAGGTGCCGCTGCCGGCGAACGAAGGCCAGCCGCGTCAGTTCGTGCCCCTGGCGGAGGTCGCCACCATCGCCCTCACGGTCGGTCCCAACCAGATCAGCCGCGAGGACGGCAAGCGGCGGATCGTGGTCACCTCCAACGTCCGGGACCGTGACCTGGGTTCGTTCATCGGCGAGGCCCAGCAGCGGATCGAGGCCGAGGTCGAGGTACCCGCCGGATACTGGGTCACCTATGGCGGCACGTTCGAACAGCTGATCTCGGCGGCAAAACGACTTCAGGTCGTGGTGCCGGCGGTCCTGCTGCTGATCTTCGGCCTGCTGTACGCCCTGTTCCGGTCGTGGCAGGACTCCGCCATTGTCTTCTCCGGCGTGCCTCTGGCGCTGACCGGGGGGGTGGCGGCCCTGATGATGCGGGATCTTCCGCTGTCGATCTCGGCGGGCGTGGGCTTCATCGCCCTGTCCGGCGTCGCGGTGCTGAACGGCGTGGTGATGGTAACCTTCATCCGCAGCCTGATCGAGGAGGGCAAGCCCGTCGCCGAAGCCATCAGGGAAGGGGCCCTGACGCGCCTGAGGCCAGTTCTGATGACCGCCCTGGTCGCCAGTCTGGGGTTCGTGCCCATGGCGCTTAACGTGGGGGCCGGAGCCGAGGTCCAGCGCCCGCTGGCGACGGTCGTGATTGGGGGGATCCTTTCCTCGACGATCCTGACCCTGCTGGTCCTGCCCGCGCTCTACAGCCTGGTGCATGGCCGTGATCGGTCCAGCGACCAACCGCGTCCGGCCTGGCGAGACCGTATCTCGTTCCGACGCAGGCGAGGTGCCCAATGACGCGCTCCGCCTCATCCAACGCTTCAGACCCAACCCCTGGAAAGGTCCCCATGACAGTGGCTTACCGGCCCGACGCCTGGTCGTGGCTCAAATCCCCCGCGACGGCGCTGTTCGCCGTTCTGCTGTTCTTCCTGATCGACGGCGTCACCGGCCAGGCCCTCGCCCATGGCGTGGCCGAAGGCGACAAGGGCTATATCCAGGAGACGTCCGGCATCGTGTTCTGGCCGTTCATCTATCTGGGGGCCAAACATATGGTCACCGGATACGACCATCTGCTGTTCCTGTTCGGCGTGATCTTCTTCCTCTACCGGATGAAGGACATCTCGATCTATGTGACGATGTTCGCCATCGGCCATTCGACCACGCTCCTGCTGGGCGTGCTGATGGATGTCAGCGTGTCCAGCTATCTGGTCGACGCCATTATCGGCCTGTCCGTGGTCTATAAGGCGCTGGACAATCTCGGTGCCTTCCAGCGCTGGTTCGGGGTCCAGCCGAACACCAAGGTCGCGACCCTGGTGTTCGGACTGTTCCACGGCTTTGGCCTGGCCACCAAGCTGCAGGACTTCAACATGGCCCCCGACGGGCTGTTCGTGAATCTGCTGGCGTTCAATATCGGCGTCGAGATCGGCCAACTCCTGGCCCTGGGCGCCATCCTGATCGCCATGGGGTTCTGGCGGAAGACCGGCAGTTTCTGGCGGCATGCCTATGTCGCCAACGTCGTCCTGATGACCCTCGGTTTCGTTCTGACGGGCTATCAGCTCGTCGGCTATTTCGTCCTCTGATCGGAGACTGACCCATGTACAACGCCAACAAGCCCACCGCCTCCGAACTGCCCTCGACCGCCAAGCTGCTGAAGTCGACGGGCATCGCCGCGGTCATCGCCGCCGGCCTGCTGGTCACGATCGTCATGCCCGCTGAATACGGGGTCGATCCGACCCGCGTCGGCTCGGTGTTCGGCCTGACCGAGATGGGCCGGATCAAGGTCTCGCTCGCCGCTGAGGCTCAGGCCGAGGAGGCAGCGGAGGCCAGCGCAGCGACCGCGGCTGCGGCTCCGGCACCCGCGACAGTGACGACCTCGCTCGCCCCGACGGCGGATGCGACCGCGCCTGCGACCGCAGCTCCCGGCGCGGCTCCGGTAGCCACCGCGGCCCAGGCCGCGACGCGGTCGGACCGGACGGTTTTGACATTGGCACCCGATCAGGGCGCAGAGATCAAGCTTGTGATGCAGGAGGGGGCCACGGTCCGCTATACTTGGTCCAGCAGCGGTGGCCGGATCAACTATGACACCCACGCCGACCGGCCGGGCACATCGTACCATGGCTATGCCAAGGGCTCGTCCGAGCGGGTCGAGGACACGCTGACGGCGGTCTTCACCGGCAGTCACGGCTGGTTCTGGCGTAACCGCACGGGCGCGCCGGTGACCATCACCCTGATCACCGATGGCGCCTACAGCGAGGTCAAGCGGGTCGTCTGACCGATCCCGCCCCGTCGTTGGTTCGATCGGAACGGACTACGGGGCATGTTCGGTTGACGCGCGACCCTCGAGAGAGATGCAGATGTTTTCGCCGCTTCGCCACGCCGCCTATCGCAACCTGTTCACGGCTCAGGTCGCCGCCCTGCTCGGCACCGGCATGGCCACAGTCGCCCTGGGTCTGCTGGCTTTCGACCTGGCCGGTGCGAATGCAGGACAGGTGCTGGGGGCTGCGTTGGCGATCAAGATGATCGCCTATATCGGCGTGGCCCCGTTCGCGAGCGCCCTGTCGGCCCGTCTGCCGCGAAAGACTCTGCTGGTCTCGCTGGATGTCGTGCGGGCGGGGGTCGCCGTCAGCCTGCCGTTCGTCAGCGAGCCGTGGCAGGTCTATGGGCTGATGACCGTGCTCTATGTCGCGTCCGCCGCCTTCACCCCGGCGTTCCAGGCCATGATCCCGGACCTGCTGCCCGACGAGGCGGAATACACCAAGGCGCTGTCGCTCTCGCGGCTGGCGGCCGACCTGGAGAGCGTGGCCAGTCCGGTGCTGGCGGCGCTGCTGCTAGCCTTCATCAGCTACAACAACCTGTTCGTCGGCACGGCGCTGGGGTTCGTCGTCTCGGCGCTGTTCGTGGTCGGGGCCAGCCTGCCGGTGCTGAGCAGAATCCAGCCCAAACCCTTCATCCAGCGGCTGACCGCAGGCATGCGGCTGTTCGCCCTCACGCCGCGTCTGCGCGGGCTCCTGGCCATCAGCCTGGCCACGGCGGCGGGCGGGGCCATGGTATTCGTCAATACCGTGGTCCTGGTGCAGTCACAGTTCGGCCTGTCGCAACAGGCGACCGCCTGGGCGCTCGCGGCATTCGGCGGTGGGTCGATGACAGCGGCCGTCGTGCTGCCGCGCCTGCTCAGCCGGGTGTCGGATCGTACGGCCATGGTGCTGGGGGCGGGTGTGATGACGTCGGTCCTGCTCGCCGGAGCCTGGGTCGCCGTCAGCTATCCGGTCCTGATCGGTCTGTGGGTGATCATGGGGTTCGGGTATTCATTGACCATTACCCCGGCGGGGCGGGCGCTGCGGCGCTCATCGACCGCTCAGGATCGACCTGCCCTGTTCGCAGCCCAGTTCGCCCTGTCCCACGCCTGCTGGCTGATCGCCTATCCGGTGGCGGGATTGGTCAGCGCCGAGGCTGATCCTGCCGCAGCCTTCCTCGTTCTGGCGGCGCTGTGCGCGACGGGTGCCGTGCTCGGTTTGTTGATATGGCCAGCGCGGGACCCCGAGACTTTGATGCACAGCCATCCGGATCTGGAGGCGGACGATCCGCATCTGACGGACGGGGCAGGGGGCACCGGCGCCGCTCACGCCCATCCCTTCGTGATCGACGAGAAACATGATCGCTGGCCTGGACCTGGCCGCTGAACGAACGCGCCAATCCGCTTACCGCGTCGAGCTTTCGGCGCAGCCGCCAACGATCCACCGAGTTTTCTTTGCGCTGGCGCTTAATGGTTGCTGCTCTGCAGACTGTCGGAGTTGGCCTCATCTTCAGCGACAGTATTCTCTAAGCGTCGGCGGGGTGGGGTCCGCCATGACGCGGCTTTTTCCCGGGTACGGAGGCAGGCCGACTACCCCTCATCTCCGCACGGCGCTTAAGCGCGCGCAAGGTTCCCGCCATCGGGGCAGGCAACAGGTTCGGAAAGTGATTTGGGAAGATCCTGGGTACAAATCCGCTGACCTCGGCGGAGAACGAAACATGGGTTCCGTTGCCACGGGGCGTTAGGGTGTAGGACATGCTCAAGAAGACGAAGCCGCGCATGCCCAATCGCCATGCGATCAGGTTCGGCTTGCGACGATCGAGCATGCGGCCCGTCAGCCTGTCGCAAAACTCTAATGCGACGGCCCAAAAATCGCCGTCACGTGCAAGTTGAAAATGCTCATCCTGCATCCTGTCCGGGGTGTGGGCGATTTGGCGAAAGCCGGTCACTGACGGACGCGTGTTGTGAGCTTGGGTCTGAAGCTTGCGGCCGGCAGTCTGGGCGTTCTCGCCGGGCTACAGGCCGCGACGCAATACATCGGCTGGACCTTCCAGTGGGCCAGCGTCCTTGGTGCTGGCTGGAGGTTGGGCCCCGATTGGGTCTTCTATCAGCCCTGGTCGATCCTTGAGTGGCGTGCGCGGTTCGGTGCTGAAGAACCCCAGGCCTTCGCGGCGAGCACCGCACTCATGCTCCTGGGGGCATCGGCGGGCCTGGGCCTTGGTGTTCTGTTCGATGGCGACGCGCGAAATTCTCGTGTGCGGGGATGGGGTGGGGTAGCAGAGGCCAGACGTGCGTCGCTTCTGATCTCCACCGGGGCGATGATTGGCCTTCTGCGCGGACGGATACTGGCGACGGTCGATCTTAGACCGACGCTGGTAACCGGGGGCACTCGATCTGGAAAGGGTAGGGGCCATGTCGTCCCCACCCTGCTGTCATGGACAGGCAGCGTTCTTGCCCATGACCCCAAAGGCGAGTTGTTCGCGCTGTCGGCGGGTTGGCGAGCGACCTTCTCTCATGCGCTGTTCATCAATCCCCGCAATCCAGCATCCGCCCGCTGGAACCCGCTCACCGAAATCTCCCTCGGCTCCGGCGAGTTGGCTCAGGTCCAGCGCCTGGTCGCGATCCTGTCCGATCCCGGCGGCGCCCGCGACGACGAAGCCATCTGGGACAAGGCCGCCTCGGAGATCCTCGAGGCCGTCATCCTCCACGTCCTCTACACAGCCGACGATGCCGACAAGACGCTGCTGAAGGTCCGCGAACTCCTCGCCGACCTCGACGATATCGCCGACGTGATGATCAAGACTTTGCACCGGCCCGGCCCCAACGGCGAGCCCGAGACCCATCCCTTCATCAAGACCGCGGTCAAAGGCTATGCGGCCATGCACGACCGCTTCCGCACCTCGGTTCAGGGCACGGCGCGGTCCTATCTCAAATGGCTGGCGGGCGAGGACGTCGAACGCTGCCTGTCCGCCTCGGACTTCCGCATGGGCGATCTGATGTGCGCCGAGGCCCCGGTGTCGCTTTACGTTCAGGTCGCTCCGGCCGATGCGGCCGCGCTCCGTCCTCTCGTCCGGTTGTTTTTCTACGCCGCCGCCCAGTCTCTCACGGCCCACGAGAAGACCGACGCCACCGGCCGGCCTAAACGCCACAAGCTCCTGATGCTGATGGATGAGTTCCCGTTGTTGGGTCGTCTCGCCTTCTTCGAGAAATCGCTGCGGTTGATGAGCGGCTACGGCATCAAGACCATGTTCGTGGCCCAGTCGCTGAACGACATCGTCGAGACCTACGGCCCGCACAACACGATCCTCGACAACTGCCACGTCTACACCGCCTTCGCCGCGCTCGACCCGCTGACCCAGGACAAGGTCTCCAAACTCACCGGCACGGTCACTGAGACGCGGACGAGCCGAAGCGGTCCCGCCGGTTTGGGAGCCGGTCGCAGCTCGGTCTCGCGTTCTGAGATCGAGCGCCCTCTGCTGGAGCCGGGAGAAGTCAGAGCTCTGCCGGACGACGATCAGCTCGTCTTCGTCGCCGGCTTCAAGCCGCTGCGGACCAGGAAGCTAAAATACGACCGCCGCGAACCGTTCCGGTCGCGGGCCAAGCTTCCACCACCGGATCAGGCCGCGCGGATCGACACCCCCGGGCGCGCGCCCCATCCGTGGGCGGGCCGCCGTGCGCTCGGCGAAAACCCCGAGGCCACGCTGCCCCTGTTCAAGGAGGTGGCTGGGGCGATCGACGACAAGAAGGCGGCCGCCAAGGCCGCAGAAATCTACGAACGGGTCGCGGGGGAGATGGCCGCCCAGCAGGCGGCCTTGGATCAATTGCAAGGTCAGGGTGGGGCGCGCAGTCAGTTGTAAGGAGTAGAGGAATGCCCAAGACGGTCGCTGCCCGCACGCGGGTGCAGGTCTATCTCACCGACGCCCGGGTCATTGCCGGCCTCAATCGGGAGGCCAAGGCCTCCAAGGCCACCCTCAGCCAGGCGGCGGGCCGGGCGATCGCGCGGGGTCTGGCCAAGGCGCCCCAGGCCGATCCCGAGGACCGTCTGCTGCAGCTGGAGCGGTCGCTTCGGGATCATATGCGGTCCAACTCGCGCGACATGCAGATCGTCCAGGAAGTCCTGATCGAGGTGGCCAAGGCGATGTTCCTGCGCCTGCCTGATGCGGTCGCCGATCAGGATCCGACCGTCCAGGCGGCGGTGGACCGGCGCATAGACCGGCTGCTGGATGCGGCGGCGTCCCGCATCGTTCAGGGTCGCGACCCCCGGCCGGAGCCGCCGTCTCGGTTCGACGCTGAGCCCCGATCCTTCGGCGCGGCCAACTGAGGTGCGGGCCCATCCGATTGTCGCCGAGCGCAAGCTCGAGGCCCTGCGCCACGCACTCGGCGATACCGTGCTGGCGGCCCTGGTCGAGCCGACCGTGGTCGAGATCCTCGCCAACCCCGACGGCCGCATCGTGCTCGACGTGCTGGGGTCGGGCCGCCGGGACACAGGCGAACGACTGTCGGCCGAGGCGCGCGACCGGACCATCAAGCTGATCGCGGACTATGTCGGCGAACCCGTGACGCGCGACGATCCGCGTCTGTCGGGCGTCCTGCCCGAGACCGGCGAGCGCTTTCAGGGGGTTCTGCCGCCGGTGTCGTCGGCCCCGGCCTTTTCGATCCGAAAACGCCCGGCGGTGATCTGGCGGCTGGACGACTATGTCCGCGACGGCGTGATCAGCGAGGCGCAGGCGGAGGCGCTTCGGTCCGCGGCGGTGGAGCGTCGGAACATCCTGATCTCCGGCGGCACCGGGTCGGGCAAGACCACTCTGGCCAATGCGGTGCTGGCGGAGCCGGCCTTCGCCGATGATCGCGTCTTCCTGGTCGAGGACACGCCGGAACTGCAGTGCTCGGCCTGGGATGTGGTCTCTGTGCTCACGCGCCGATATCCCAAGGTCATCGGCGTGGTCGATCTGGTCCGCGACGCCCTGCGGATGCGGCCGGACCGGATCGTGGTCGGCGAGATGCGCGAGGGGGCGGCGGCGCTGGAGACGCTCAAGAGCTGGAACACCGGCCATCCGGGCGGGCTGTCGACCCTGCACGCCAACTCCGCCGAGGAGGCCTTGCGCCGATTAGAAGATCTGATCGCCGAGGTCTCGAGCACCGTGCCCCGGCGCGCGATCGGCCAGGCTGTGGACCGGATCGTCCACATCCGCCGCACGCCGGAGGGTCGAAGAGTTGAAACCGTGCTCGCGGTCGATGGCGCCGAAGACGACGGCTATCGCATGCGCACTCTGGCTTGAGCCGCCGAACAAACGGGGACCGGACCGAGGCGAGGGTCATAAAACCTCCGCTACTGCTGAATAGGACGCAAGTCACGGCAAGTCGCAGAGTGACTTACGGCAAGTCACCTATGAGGGTCAGATTGAGTTTGTGCTGTGAGTTCACCTAAGTCATCTCTAACTCGGATTTGAGCTGTGCAAAAATACTCATCATCACTGTTGAAAAAATGTGGATGAGTTTGTTTGTCTTGATTCGCGGCGCCGGCTGATGCGCCTACAAACAGGAAGCAACCGATGCGTAGATTACTTCTACGCGGCCTTTCGGCCGCGACGGCGACCTGCGGCCTGCTGATGGCGGGCCAGGCCCTGGCGGGCGGGTCGGGGATGCCCTGGGAAGGGCCGCTCCAGCAGGTGGTGGAGTCCATCACCGGTCCCGTGGTCCAGGCCGCGGCCGTGGTGGCCGTGGTCCTGTTCGGAGCCGGCATCGCCATGAGCGAGAACGGCTCGTCGATGCGGCGGGGCCTGGGCATTATGTTTGGCCTCTCCATCGCCTTCGCCGCCTCGACCTTCTTCCTCGACTTCTTCGGCTTCGCCGGCGGCGTGGAGATCGGGTGATGGCGCAGATCTCGCTCGACCGCCGGCCGGACGGCTATGAGCTTCCGGTCGCCCAGGCCCTGGCCGAGCCGATGCTGATGGCCGGGATGCCGCGCGACTACGCCATCCTCATGGGCACCATCGCCCTGATGCTCGGCCTAGCGCTGCGCATCTGGTGGCTGGGTCTGCTGTGGTGGGCTATCGCCCATGCGATCGGCCTCTATGCCGCCCGCACCGACCGGCGCTTCTTCGATGTCCTGCGGCGTCATCTGGCGCTGCCCGGCCATCTGGACGGGTGAGGCGGCCTTGCGGTTCCTCGACGAGCATCGCCGTCGACCGGCGGCCCTGGCGGACCATCTGCCGTGGGCGGCGCTGGTCGCCCCCGGCGTGGTGCTGAACAAGGACGGCTCCTTCACCTCGGGCTTCCGCTTCCGGGGACCGGACCTGGAATCCTCGACCGAGGACGAGCTGATGGCGGTGCGGGCCCGGCTCAACAATGCTTTGAAACGCCTCGGCACTGGCTGGTGCCTTCATGTCGAGGCCAGCCGCCGACCGGCCGCCGCCTATCCTGATGGCGAGATTGCGGTCGAGGCGGCCTGGCTGGTGGACGCCGAGCTCCGGGCCCTGTTCGAGGGCGCAGACCCGGCGTTCGAGACCGATTTCCGCGCGGCCCTGACCTGGCTGCCGCCGATGGACGACGCGCGGCACATGGAGCGCTGGCTGTTCGACGGCCTGGAAAAAGGCGGGCGGGATTGGCGCACGGCGCTGGACACCTTCCGCCGCGAGGCCGGCGGCGTGCTGGACCTCCTGGCCGATGCCCTGCCGGAAGTGGTGGCGCTGGACGATCCGGCCCTGCTGACCTGGCTGCACGACTGCGTCTCACCGAAAGCCTTCGCCGTCCGGCCGCCCGAGACGCCGATGTTCCTGGACGCCTGGCTGACCGACGCGGGCCTCACCGGCGGCGTGGCACCCAGGCTCGGCGATCGCTGGCTGAAGGTGGTCTCGGTGCGGGGCCTGCCCTCGACCACCCGGCCCGGGCTGCTCGACGCCTTGGGGTCGCTGCCCTTCGCCTATCGCTGGAGCGCGCGCTGGATCGGACTCGACAAGGCCGAGGCCGAGCGGGAGATCGTCAAGCTGAGGAAGCGCTGGTTCGCCAAGAGAAAGGGCGTCGGCATCCTGCTTCGTGAGGCCATCACCAAGGAGGAGGTCCCGCTTCTGGACACCGACGCCGCCTCCAAGACGGAGGAATGCGACGGGGCGCTTGAGGCCTTGGGAGCCGAGGCCTGCGCCTTCGGCTATCTGACCCTGACCGTGACCGTCATGGATCAAAACGAGGCGGTCGCCGCCGAGAAGGCTCGTGCCATCGAGGCGGCGCTGAACGCTCAGGGCCTCGTCGCCCGGATCGAGGATCTGAACGCGGTCGAGGCCTGGCTCGGCTCCCTGCCCGGCGAGCCCTATGCCGATGTCCGGCGACCCCTGGTCTCCACCCTGAACCTGGCCGACCTCCTGCCTGTTTCGGCCGTCTGGGCCGGGCCGGCGATCGACGCCCATCTCGACGGCCCGCCTCTGGCCGTGGCGCGGACGACGGGCTCTACGCCGTTCCGGCTCGTGTTGCACGTCGGCGACGTCGGCCACGCCATGGTCGTGGGCCCCACCGGCTCGGGCAAGTCTGCGCTGCTGTCCTTCCTGGCCCTGCAGTGGTTCCGCTATCCCGGGGCCCGGGTGGTGTTCTTCGACAAGGGCCGATCGGCCCGGGCCGCGACCCTGGCGGCCGGTGGACGCTGGCGGGCCCTGGAGGCCGGGACGCCCTTCGCCCTGCAACCCCTCGCGCGGGTCGATCAGGAGCCGGAGCGGGCCTGGGCGGCCGAGTGGCTGGCCGAGACCTGCAAACTGGCCGGGCTGGACCCCAGCCCGCGCCTGCGCGAAGAGATCTGGATCGCCCTGGCGGCGCTGGCGGATGCGCCGGTCTCGCAGCGGACCCTTACGGTGTTCTGCGCCCTGGTTCAGGACCGGGCGGTGGCCGCCGCCCTGGAACCCCTGACCCTGAAGGGTCCGCACGGTGCCCTGCTGGATGGGGCGTTTGAGGCGCTGGAGCCGACCCGATTCGACACCTTCGAGCTGGAAAGCCTGATGGCGACGCCGTCGGCCGTGGCCCCGGTGCTCTCGGCCCTGTTCCATCACCTGGAGCGGGAGTTCGACGGCCGTCCGACGATGCTGATCCTGGACGAGGCCTGGCTGTTCCTCGGCGAGACCGCCTTCGCCGCCAAGATCCGTGAATGGCTGAAGACGCTGAGGAAGAAGCGCGTCGCCGTGGTGTTCGCCACCCAGTCGCTTGACGACATCGCCGCCTCGCCGATCGCGTCGAGTCTGATCGAGAGCTGCCCGACCCAGGTCTTCCTGCCCAATCCGCGGGCGCTGGAGCCGTCTTCCGCCGACCTCTATCGCGGCTTCGGCCTCAATCGCCGCCAGCTGGAGCTGATCGCCTTCGCCACGCCCAAGCGCGCCTACTACTGGCGTCAGCCTCGGGGCCGGCGGCTGTTCGATCTCAAGCTTTCGGGCGTGGCCTTGGCACTTTGCGGCGCGTCCTCGCCCGAGGACCAGACCCTGATCGACGACGTACTGGAGCGGCTCGGCGACAGCCACGCCGATCCGTCAGCCTTCGCCCGTGAATTCCTCAAAGCCAAGGGAGTGACCCATGTGGACGCCATCTTCGATTCAATGGGCTTGGACGCTTTCGACCTGCCCATCGCGGCGGAGTAGGGGGCTCCTGCTCGCCGGCCTCGCCGTCACCCTGGCGGCCTGTTCCGAGCCCGAGCCGGCCAAGGCCAGTCCACCGCCCGCGCCGCCGCCGGCCCCACCGCAGGCCGTGGTGTTCGACCCGCGCAATCACATCGAGAACGCGCTCCAGGCCTCGCGCCAGCTCGACAGCCTCGCCAACGAGGCCCGGATGCTGGCCAACCAGGCGCGCGAGCTGGCCGCCTCGCCCTACAGCCATCTTGGCGAGACCACCTCCACCCTGCGTGACATCGGGGAACTGGCCCGGAATGTCCGGGGCGTCGCCTCGACCGTCACCCAGCTCGAAGACCAGTTCACCGATCTCTATCCGACCGCCGTCGAGGGCCTCGACCCGGCCAATGCGCTTCAGCAGAGCGAACGGCGAACAACGGCGGCGCGAGAGACGGCCCAGGACCTGGCCCGCACCGCCGCCGAACTGGAGCGGCTCAGCCAGGGGCGGGACCGGCGACTGCAGGGTGCCCTGTCGGCCAGCGAACGGGCCGAGGGCCAGACCGCCGCCATCCAGTCCTCGACCCAGATCCTCGCCGTTCTGGCCGAGGACCTGAGCTCGATGCGCACCATCATGCTCGCTCAGTCGCGGCTGATGTAGGGAGTGCCGTATCGCGACGATCGAAGGTGCGGGCGAACGCTTCCGCCAAAGTCTCGCCGTCGAACTCAAAGGTGTTGGCGATCGCCCACAGATCGAAGAAGTCCTTCAACCGCGTGTTGGCCATCCCCAGTTCGACCATGGCCTGGAACTTCTCGGCGACGACGGTCTCTCGCGGATAGGCCAGCAGCTTGGCCCTCGGCTGATCCAGGAGCGATGGATATTCGATCTGCACGGCCGCCGGCGTGATGGTGTCTCCGTATCCGATGTCGATGTGGACCTTGAGCTTCGCGCCGTTGATCTCCGCGCTGACGTCCACCGACACGCCGCTGTATTCCGCGTCGGGCCGCGCGATTTCGGCGACCAGCGTATCTGGCAGAAACAGCACGCCGTCATCGTCAACGGGGATCGCCACAACCTCGCGAAAGATGTCGCGCACGACGTCAGGGGCGCTGTCGCCGAGGCCCAGGAGATCGAGGTCGCCGCTCGGTCGGTGCGGCGTCGGCGCCCATTGGGCGAACAACATCGCGCCTTTCAGGATGAAGCGGTCGTGGTGGTTGGAGACGCTCAATCGATAGAGCAGACGCTCGATCGCATAGCGCAGGAAGACGAGTTGCACGTCCTCACGGCGCAGCCGTGCCCTAGCGGTCAGCCGATCTCGGACCGAGGCGGCGACATTACGGACCGGTCGGCGGGTCAGCTGAGCGCTTCCAGATAGGGACGGATCACGGTTTGGACCCGGTCGATCTCGGCATATCTCCAGAGCGCGTCGCGCTGGCGACCGTGTGCGCTGTCCTTCATGAAATCCTGAAGCGCCTCAAGGGCGACGTCGAGCCCGACCCTCCGCCGATATTTGAAGCAGTCGACTACGGTCTTGGCGGGGGATGTGATGGGCACGGAGACGCCGTCGATGTCGTGTGTCTCCACGCCCTCCGTCAGCGAGGGGCCGCTGGCTCGAACGATCTTCAGCCGCATGGGCGGATTTACAGGAGTCCACGCCCGCGTGCCGATAAGAAGCCAGACGGCATGAGGGGCCTGGGTGGTCAGTCCGTGAAATCGCAGGGCGGACAGAAGCGCGATCACCCCGTTCGGTACCACGCGCGCCGCTTCGGCCAGGCTGGAGGTCGTGGGCAGAGAAACGTCGTTAGGTCTGTAAAGGCCGCGGCCGACCTGGCTCAGTCGACCATCCTCGACCAGTCGCTTGAGATAGACGCGGGGGACGCCAGCGGTGACGAAATCGCGGGTGCGCGCGACGCCTTGGGCCTGGGCGACGGCGAGGGCGCGTTCGATGTGGGTCATGGTCGCCATGGCGATGTTACATTTCCTATATCTACACGCCCAAAGTGCAAGGATATGTTACTTGCCACAGTCTGAGGCTAGCGTCCACGCGCCCGGCGGGTTGACCTAAATTGAGGCGGCGTGGAGAGGCCGCAAGAACAGGATCCATCACGATCGCTAAAGCCTCCCTCATCGAAAGATGTTAAAAACGGCGGGCTGCCCCAACGCGGCATGATCCCTTCCACGAAGCCCGTATGTGGGGTCGAACAACAATCTCACCACAACATCTTGACGTGGCATTCGACACAGGGCACGAATCGCATCAGAGTGAAGACGCGTTAACGTTCCCTTTGCGTCGCCTGCGACTCGCCTTAACGAGTCCCTGAGCATTGGGTGTTGGCTGTTCCGATTCCCTCAGAATTCAAACGACGACGCGGCCGTCATGCGCGACGGTCTGGTCGGCATCAGACGACGGGGCTGTCCAGTGATCTGAGCGTGAACAAGGTGGGGAGAGGCCGGCCAACTTCGACTTGGCCGTCACTCAGGAGGCCGATCTCTCCCCGATACCGACTCATCCGAGCCAGCGGCGCGATCTTATGCATCGCCGTCGCGCCCACACAACCGTGGCCGCGACACAGCCCTCTCGGATTCTTCCTCCCCGAACCGAAAGGACTGAACCATGAATTCAGGAATCGCCTACCGCTGCCCTCTGCCCGACGTCCAGTTCGAGACCGCATGGGCCGCCATCAAGATCGATCAAGGCGTCAAGGATCGCCTTCTCGCCCAGTCGATGCTGGCCTTGACCGTCCGCCGGTCAGTCCCTTTCGACGCCGCGCCGCTCCATGGTCTGATCGTCCTGGCCGGTGTTCCCGGAACCGGCAAGACGACGTTGGCCCGGGGCCTCGCCACCAAGGTGGCATCGATGCTTCCAGGTCAGAAGGTGACCTTCCTGCAGATCGATCCGCACGGTCTGGCGAGCGCCTCGCTCGGCAAGAGCCAGCAGCAGGTCACCACGCTGTTCACCCAGACCATTCCGGAAGCGGGCATGGGCGGCGTCGCCGTCGTGTTACTGGATGAAGTGGAGACCTTGGCGGCCGATCGGCGCCGGATGAGCCTAGAAGCCAATCCCGTCGATGTGCACCGGGCGACCGACGCCGTGCTCGCCGGACTCGATCTGCTGACGCGGACCCACAAGAATATCCTGCTGATCGCCACGACCAACTATCCACAGGCGGTCGACGCCGCCTTCCTGTCCCGCGCGGACCTGATCGAAACCATCCCGCCTCCGGTCGAGCGTCGCCGGCTCGGCGCGCTGCAGAAGGTGTACCGCGCCACCAAGAGGAACGAGCGGGGCGGCGGCGACTGATCGTCCGTGATCGGTTCCAATCCTCCTCAAGACGGGTTCGGACGAATTATGGCCTTTCCCGCAGCCAATCAGGCTAGTCGAGAGATTCAAACCTGAAAGAGTTCGAAAATGCCCGCGTACACCATCGTAACCACCAGTGCGGTCCAGGGCGGCGACACCGCCGAGGTCAACACGCTGACGGACGACTTCGCCAACGACAGCGAGGCGCTGGGTTATGCGCGTCGGATGGCCGACGAGATGATCGACATGGCCCATCAGCTCCTGCTGGATTTCGATTACAGCAATGTCGGCGTCTATGACGGCGATCTGATCGACGAGGACATCACGCCTGACCACGCATCCCTGATCGGCGTATGGGTGCTCGACGAAGACGGCTCCGCTTGCGTGACCGCAGAAGAATTCCGCGAGGGGGCGACCGAGGTCGAGCCTTCCTGATCGTCACGCCGTCGGACGTCTAAATTTCGCATAATATATCTTAGACGTACATCGGATACGACCAAAGTCTCCCTGACGCTTCCCGCGCGACGATGCCAACGTCCCTGCAATGCGCAGCGTATGGGCGTGAAACGGTCGGAAAGACCTGATAGCTGGGAGGCTAACGCAAATGACGGACAGCGCCATTGGTGCGCCGGTCGATGATGAATATGTGGTCGGCAAGAACGACAAGCTGGTGATCCTGGCGTCGTCGGTCGGCACTGTCATCGAGTGGTATGATTTCTATCTGTACGGGTCGCTCGCCGCGATCATCACCGTGCAGTTCTTCTCCGGCGTGAATGAGACGACCGGCTATATCTTCGCCCTGATGGCCTTCGCCGCCGGTTTCGCGGTGCGGCCGTTCGGCGCGATCGTCTTCGGGCGCCTGGGCGATCTGTGGGGCCGCAAGAACACCTTCCTGGTCACCATGCTGCTGATGGGCCTCTCGACCTTCGTGGTCGGTCTTCTGCCGCCCTACGCCGCCATCGGCATCGCGGCGCCCATCATCCTGGTGCTGATGCGCCTGATCCAGGGCCTGGCCCTGGGCGGCGAGTACGGCGGCGCCGCCACCTATGTCGCCGAGCATGCGCCGCACGGCAAACGCGGCTTCTACACCTCCTTCATCCAGATCACGGCGACCGCCGGCCTGGTGCTCAGCCTGGTGGTCATCCTGGGCGTTCGCGTCGCTGTGGGTGAAGAAGCCTTTGCGGAATGGGGCTGGCGGATTCCGTTCCTGGTCTCGATCCTGCTGCTGGCCGTGTCGCTGTGGATCCGCCTGAAGCTGTCCGAGAGCCCTTCGTTCAAGCGGATGAAGGCCGAGGGCAAGGGCTCCAAGACCCCGCTGAAGGACTCGTTCGGCAAATGGCCCAATCTGAAGCTGGTGCTGATCGCCCTGCTGGGCCTGACCGCCGGCCAGGCCGTGATCTGGTACACGGGCCAGTTCTACGCCCTGTTCTTCCTGGAACGGGTGATGAAGCTGGACGCCACCCTGGTCTATGTGATGCTGACCATCGCTCTGGTCGCGGCCTCGCCCTTCTTCATCTTCTGGGGCTGGCTATCGGACAAGGTGGGGCGCAAGCCGGTCATCCTGGCCGGGTGCCTGATCGCCGCCCTCACCTATTTCCCGCTGTTCAACGCCCTGACCCAGGCCGCCAATCCGCGCCTGGCCGCCGCCGCCGCCTCGGCGCCGGTCGTGGTCTATGCTGATCCGGCGGACTGCAACGTCCAGTTCGACCCCATCGGCAAGACGGTGTTCAACCAGTCCTGCGACGTGGCCAAGTCGCATCTGGCCAAGGCCGGCGTCACCTACACCAATGTCGCGGCGCCTGCCGGGACGGTGGCCGAGGTTCGCATCGGTGATCAGTCGGTCGTCCAGAGCTTCCGCGGCGACGCCATGACCCCGGCGGACTTCGCGGCTCAGAAGAAGACCTGGGACAAGGGCCTGAGCGAGGCCCTGACCGCCGCCGGCTATCCGGCCAAGGCGGACAGCGCCCTGGTCAACAAGCCGATGGTGGTGCTGATCCTGTTCATCCTCGGCTTCTATGTGACCATGGTCTACGGACCGATCGCGGCCGCCCTGGTCGAGATGTTCCCGACCAATATCCGCTACACCTCCATGTCCCTGCCCTATCATATCGGCAACGGCTGGTTCGGCGGCTTCCTGCCGACGACGGCCTTCGCCATCGTGGCGGCGACCGGAAACATCTACTCCGGCCTCTGGTATCCGATCATCGTGGCGCTGGCGACGGTCGTGCTGGGCTTCCTGCTGGTCAAGGAAGGCAAGGACGTCGATCTGAACGCCTGATCCTGCTTTCGGGCGTGATGAGGGGCGGGCTGTCTTCGGACAGCCCGCCCTTTCATTTGCCTGTCCGCCCTTGTGAAACCCACCCTGCACGGTTCACATCCCGCTCATGTTCAGCCTGGTGATCCTCGGCCTCGTGGCCGGCTATATGGCGATCCTGTTCGCCGTCGCCTGGTGGCAGGAGCGGCCTGCGGCGCAGGCGCGGGGCCGCGCGCTCGCGCCCTGGGTCTACGCCCTGTCGCTGGCCATCTACTGCACGTCCTGGACCTATTATGGGGCGGTCGGCACCGCTGCCCGCGATGGGTGGGAGTATCTGCCCATCTATATCGGACCCGTGATCGGTCTGACCCTGCTCTTCCCCCTATGGCGACGCATAGCCGCCGCCGCCCGGCGCGAGAACGTGGGGTCGATGGCGGACTTCGTGGCGTCACGCTACGGCAAGAGCCAGACCTTGGGCGCCGCAGTCACCATCGTGGCCATCCTGGGCTCCCTGCCCTATATCGCGCTGCAGCTGAAATCCCTGTCGATGGCCGGCGCCCTGCTGACCGCGGGCACGCCGGTGGCGGGGGGAGAACGGCTGACTGTTCTGGCGCTGGCCGGGGTTCTGGCGGGGTTCGCCATCCTGTTCGGCGCCCGACGCCCGGACCTGACCGAACATAATCGCGGTCTGATCCAGGCCATCGGCCTGGAATCCCTGGTCAAGCTGGGCGCCCTGCTGTTCGTGGCGATCTTCGCCCTGATCCTGCTGATCCACGACGGATCGAGCCCGCGTATCGTCGAGGGGCTGGGCGCCCTCGCCTCGCCGCCCGAGATCACGCCGCGCTTCACGGCCATCACCCTAGTCTCGACCCTGGCCATCTTCTGCCTGCCGCGCCAGTTCCACGTCGCCTTCGTCGAGGGCGCCCAGCCGGCGGACGTGAAGAAGGCCCGCTGGATCTTTCCGATCTATCTTCTTCTGACCAGCCTGGCCGTCCTGCCCCTAGTCGCGGCGGGGGCCCTGTTCGCGCCGGCGGCGAACCCCGATCTTCTGGTGCTGGCCCTGCCGTTCGGGCGGGGTGAGTCCTGGTTGACGGCCATCGTGTTTGTCGGCGGCTTCTCTGCCGCCACGGCCATGGTGATCGTCGAGGCCGTGGCCCTGTCGGCCATGGTCTCCAACAGTCTGATCCTGCCCTTCCTGGCCCGTGACCGATGGCGGGTCAGAGGCGACTCGTCGGACATGGCCGGCACGATCCTGCAGGTGCGGCGCGGCGCCATCGTCGCCGTGCTTCTGCTGGCCTGGCTTTATTATCAGGCGACGGACCAGTCTCGCGGGCTGGCCGCCATGGGTCTGGTGTCCTTCGCCGCCATGGCCCAGTTGGCGCCGTCCCTGTTCGGGGCTGTGCTGTGGCGCGGCGGGCATGCCCATGGCGCTCTGGCGGGCATGAGCGTCGGGGTTTTCGTGTGGATCGTCATGCTGGCCCTGCCCCAGCTGGCGCCCGGCGCCCCCTGGCATCTGCATGTCATGATGGGGGTGAAGGATCCGCTGGCTCTGGGCGTCTTCGTCAGCCTGGGGCTGAACCTCGTCGCCTATGTCGGGGTGTCGCGTTTCGCCCAGCCGCGTCTGATTGATCGGGTGCAGGCGCGGGCCTTCGTGGATCGGCTGGGGCCGGACTGGCTGGAGTCGAAGCCATCGCCGTCCGGCGCCTCGGTCGGCGACCTGCGCGCCTTGGTCGCGCGCTTCATCGGCGACGAGCGGGCCGAACGGGCCTTCGCCGCCTGGAGCGCGGAGACCGACATCCGGCTTCGCGACGCCGACCCGGCCGACGCCGCCCTCGCCCGGGCCGCCGAACGGATGCTGGCCGGCGCCATCGGCGCGGCCTCGGCGCGGCGGGTCATCGCCGCCGCCCTGGCGGGCGGCGGTCGTGCGCCAGAGGATGTCGTGCGGATGCTGGACGAGGCCTCCCAGGCCGTGCAGTTCAGCCGCGACCTGCTGCAGACCACCCTGGACAATATCGACCAGGGCGTGATTGTGGTGGACGAAGATCTACGTGTAACCGCTTGGAATCGCCGTTATGTCGAGATGTTCGGCCTGCCCGTTGGCTTCGTCCATGTCGGCCTGTCGATCGCCAGCATCTATCGGCTGAACGCCGAGCGCGGCGAGAGCCCGGACGATATCGAGGCCTGGGTGGAGCGCCGACTGGAGGCCCTGAGCCGGCGTATCCCGCACGACCACGAACGGCGCCAGCCCGACGGCCGGGTCTTGCGGTCCTCCGGCGCCCCCATCCCCGGCGGCGGCTATGTCACCAGCTACACCGACATCACCGCCCTGCGCCGGGCCGCCCGTCAGCTGGAAGAAGCCAACGAACGTCTGGAAGCCCGCGTGGCCGACCGCACCGCCCGTCTGGACGAAGCCCGGCGCGTGGCGGAGGACGCGACGGCGTCCAAGACCCGTTTCCTGGCCGCCGCCAGTCATGACCTGCTGCAGCCCCTGCACGCCGCGCGCCTGTTCATCGCCGCCCTGAAGGAGGAGCCGGCGGTTTCCGGCCCCGGGGCCGAACCGACCAGCCGCACCCTGGCCGTCAACGCCGACCGCGCCATCGACAGCGCCCACCGCCTGCTGACCGCTCTGCTGAACCTGTCCAAGCTGGAGGCCGGCGGGGTCAAGGCGGCCGTGACCCGCCTGTCGCTGGACGGTCTGTTCGACGAACTGAGACGCGAATATGCGCCGGTGGCCGAGGCCAAGGGACTGGTTCTGACCCTTGTGCCCAGCCGCCTGTGGGTCTCGTCCGACCGGGATCTGCTGCGGTCCATGCTGCAGAACCTGATCGCCAACGCCATCCGCTATACGGACGCCGGTCGGGTGCTGGTCGGGGCGAGGCGGAGCGGCGACGCCGTGCGGCTGCTGGTCTGCGACACCGGACGCGGCATCCCCGATGCGGAACAGGAGATGGTGTTCGGCGAGTTCGTGCGCCTGCCCGGCGCCCCTGTCGACGAGCCGGGCGCCGGACTGGGTCTGGCTATCGTGCGCCGCTTGTCCAGCCTGCTGGACCATCCGCTGGAGCTGAACTCCCGCTTCGGGCGCGGCACCATCTTCCGCATCACTGTGCCGCGCAGCCCGCCGGATCGGGTCGTCGAGACCGCGCCCACGCATGAGGTCCGCCTGCCCCTGGCCGGTCTGCGCGTCCTGTGCGTGGACAACGAGCCGGTGATCCTGGACGCGCTGAACGCCCTGCTGACCCGCTGGGGCGCGCGCCCCACCCTGGTCTCTGGGGTCGAGGCGGCCATGGCCGCGCAAGGACCGTTCGACGCCGCCGTCGTCGATCTGCACCTGGGCGACGGGCCGGACGGATTCGCCGTCATCGACTGGCTGCGGCCGCTCGGGGTGCGCCGGATCGCCCTGGTCACGGCCGACACCCGGGACGGGCTGAACGAAAAGGCCGCCGCCGCCGGGGCCGTGCTGCTGCCCAAGCCGATCAAGCCAGCGACCCTGAAGGCCTTCCTGTCGAGCTAGGAGGGGTCCATCTGTTTGGCCAGGATCACCGCCTGGGTGCGGTTATGGACCCCCAGTTTGCGGAAGACGCTGGTCAGATGCGCCTTGATCGTGGCCTCGGACACGCCGAGGTCGAAGGCGATCTGCTTGTTCAGGCGGCCGGCCTTCAGGCCTTCGAGGATACGCAACTGCGACGGCGTCAGGCTGGCGACCCGCGCCGGCAGGTCGTCGTCCGCGACGTCCGGCGTCTCCGGCGCCCAGCCGTCGCCGGCCAGGATGGCGGCGATGGCCTCGACCATCTCCGGAAGACTTGCCGACTTGGGAATGAAGCCGGCGGCGCCCAGACCCAGGGCGTGGCGCACGACCGTGGCGTCTTCACTGGCCGAGACCACGGCGACCGGCACGGTCGGATGTTCGGCGCGGATGGCGGCCAGACCCGCCATGCCCTCGCTGTCCGACAGTTTCAGGTCCAGCAGCAGCAGATCGACCCCCCCGATGTTCAGGGCGGTTCGGGCTTCGGCCAGACTGGCGCATTCGTCGATCCGCACCCCTGGCGCGGCCTTGTCGACGGCCGAACGCAGCGCGGCGCGAAACAGCGGGTGATCGTCGGCGACGACGATACGATCCATAAGGCGTCCTTCCCTTGCACGGCATGCTTGTCGGCCGCGTCGTCGACAGCATGGCGTGGTTCGACTTTGGTCGAAACTAGACCAATGGCTAATGGCCGCCTACGGCCCAAAAGGAAAGGTTCACGCAGGACGCCCGCATCAGATGGGCGCGGGAGGAACCATGATGATCAAGTCCAGTCTTCTGGGCGGGTGCGTGGCTGCGGCCATGATTCTCGCGCCCGGCGCCGCCTTCGCCCAGGACGCCCAGGCCGCGCTCGAAGCCCGTATCGCCCAGCTCGAAGCCGAGTTGAACAGCCTCAAGTCCGAAGTCGTCGCCGCCCGCACCCAGCAGGCGGCGCAGCAGCAGGACATCATCCGGCTGGAGACCCGTCCTGCCCCCCCGCCCCCGGTCCAGCAGGCGGCCGCGCCCAGCGACGGCTTCCGCATCGGCGACCACACGGTGAAGTTCGGCGGCTTCGTCAAGGTCGACGCCTCGGCCTCGAACTATTCCGGCGGCGATCCGGCCAACGGCGACGCCCTGCGCGAATTCCACATTCCCGGCTCCATTCCCATCGGCGGCGCCGACGAGGATACGGCGACCGACTTCAACGCCCGCCAGACCCGCTTCTGGCTGACGACGGACGGTCTGGTCGGCGGCCACAAGGTCGGCACCCGGCTGGAGATGGACTTCCAGACCCTGCCCGGCACGGCGGACCAGCGCACCACCAGCCCGGCCAACCCGGCCCTGCGCCGCGCCTTCGTCACCATCGACAACTGGCTGATCGGCCAAGAGTGGACCAATTTCCAGAACACCGCCGTCCTGCCGGAATCCGCCGACTTCATCGGCGCGGCAGAGGGCACGGTCTTCGCCCGCCAGGTTCAGGTGCGATACACGCGCGGACCCTTCTCGATCTCGGTCGAGAACCCCGAGACGACCGTCACCCCGTTCACCGGCGGAGCACGGATCATCGCCGACGACAGCAGTCTTCCGGACTTCACCGCCCGCTACGCCGTGGCGCGGCCGTGGGGGGATCTGCAGTTCGCCGGTCTGTTGCGTCAGCTGAAATATCAGAACCCGGCGACGGACATCGATTCCACTGCCACGGGCTGGGGCCTGTCCGCCTCGACCAAGATCAAGGTCGGGGCCAAGGATGACCTCCGACTGATGGTGACGGGCGGCGAAGGCATCGGCCGTTATGTGGGGCTGAACTTCTCCAACGACGCTGTGCTGGACGCCTCGGGCGAACTGGATGCGATCGGCGTCGTCGCCGGCTTCGCCGCCTATCGTCACGTCTGGGCGCCCGGCTGGCGCTCCAGCCTGATCTGGTCGGCCCAGAAGGTGGACAACGACACCAGCGTGACCGGTCTGGCCGTCAACCGGTCCGCCCAGAGCATCCACGCCAACTTGATCTGGTCGCCCGTTACGGCGTTTGATGTGGGGGCCGAGCTGATGTTCGCTGATCGCGAAATCGAATCCGGCGCGAGCGGCGACATGACCCGACTGATCCTGTTCGCCAAATACGGATTCTGAAAATGCTGGAGACGTCTCGCGTGCCCGATTCCGAACTCTACCCCGTCCCCGCAGACTTCGCCGCCCGTGCCCACATGGACCGGCAGGCCTATGAGGCGGCGCGGGTTGCGGCGCGCGAGACGCCCCAAGCCTTCTGGTCCGAGCAGGCCCAGCGCCTCGACTGGATCAAGGCGCCGACCAAGATCAAGGACGTCTCCTTCAAGAAGGAAGATTTCCGCATCCGCTGGTTCGAGGACGGCGTCCTGAACGTCGCCACCAACTGCATCGACCGCCACCTGCCCCATCGCCAGGACGAGACGGCCATCATCTGGGAAGGCGACGATCCGGCGGACAGCCAGCACATCACCTATGGCCGGCTGCACGACGAAGTCTGCCGCATGGCCAATGTGCTGAAGGCGCATGGCGCCAGGAAGGGCGACCGGATCACCATCTATATGCCGATGATCCCCGAGGCCGCCTACGCCATGCTGGCCTGCGCCCGCATCGGGGCGGTCCATTCCGTGGTCTTCGGCGGCTTTTCACCCGACAGCCTGTGCGGCCGGATCGAGGACTGCGGCTCCACCCTGGTCATCACCGCCGACGAGGGCGTGCGGGGCGGCAAGATCGTGCCGCTGAAGGCCAATGTCGATGCGGCCCTGGAGAAGGTGAAGGTCGACACCGTCCTGGTGATCCGTCGCACCGGCGCCGACGTGCCGATGATCGAGGGCCGCGACGTGGACTACGCCGTCGAGGCCGCCAAGGCCGCGACCGAATGCCCGCCCGAGCCGATGAACGCGGAAGATCCGTTGTTTATCCTCTACACCTCAGGCTCCACTGGAAAGCCGAAAGGCGTTCTTCACACGACGGGCGGCTACCTGTTCTGGGCCGCCTGGACCCATGAGCTGACCTTCGACTATCGTCCCGGCGAGGTCTTCTGGTGCACCGCCGACGTGGGCTGGGTCACGGGCCACTCGTATCTGGTCTATGGGCCGCTGGCGAATGCGGCGACCACCCTGATGTTCGAAGGCGTGCCAAACTACCCCGACGCCAGCCGTTTCTGGCAGGTGGTGGACAAGCACAAGGTCGAGGCCTTCTACACCGCCCCCACGGCCCTGCGCGCCCTGATGCGCGAAGGCGACGCGCCCGTGAAGGCGACCTCGCGCAAGTCGCTGCGGGTGCTCGGCACGGTCGGCGAACCGATCAATCCCGAGGCCTGGCGCTGGTATCACGAGGTGGTCGGAGACGGCCGCTGCCCCGTCGTGGACACCTGGTGGCAGACCGAGACCGGCGGGCATCTGATCACCCCCCTGCCCGGCGCTACCGACCTGAAGCCCGGCTCGGCCACCCTGCCCCTGCCTGGCGTCGAACTGCAGATCGTCGATGCGGAGGGCCAGGAACTGGTCGGCGCCGTCTCGGGCAATCTGTGCATCACCGACAGCTGGCCGGGCCAGATGCGCACCGTCTATGGCGACGACCAGCGCTTCTTCGACACCTATTTCTCGACCTACCCGGGGCGGTATTTCACCGGCGACGGCTGCCGCCGGGATCAGGACGGCTATTACTGGATCACCGGCCGGGTCGACGACGTCATCAATGTCTCGGGCCACCGGATGGGCACGGCCGAGATCGAGAGCGCCCTGGTGCTGCACGACGATGTCGCCGAGGCGGCCGTGGTCGGCTATCCCCACGACATCAAGGGCCAGGGCATCTACGCCTATGTCACCCTGAACAAGGGGGTCGAGGCGACCGAGGATCTGCGCAAGGCCCTGGGGGCCCATGTCCGCCGCGAGATCGGTCCGATCGCCACGCCCGACGTGATCCAGTGGGCCCCCGGCCTCCCCAAGACCCGGTCGGGCAAGATCATGCGCCGCATCCTGCGCAAGATCGCCGAGAACGAGATCGGGGCGCTGGGCGACATCTCGACCCTGGCCGATCCGTCCGTCGTCGAGGATCTGGTCCAGAACCGCGCGGGCTGAGCACGCCGGCCGGGCTTGTGCGCCGCCTCCAGTCTCGTCAAAACCGGACCAAGGGGCCGGCCCTGGAGCCGAACGCCTCAGGCCTTGGGTGGAGACGACGAGATGACGATCCGATTTGACGGCCAGGTGGCCATTGTGACGGGCGCGGGCGGCGGTCTGGGGCGAGAACACGCCCTGGCCTTGGCGGCGCGCGGGGCCAAGATAGTGGTCAATGATCTGGGCGGCGCCCGCGACGGTTCGGGCGGTTCGGCCACCGCCGCCGAGGCCGTGGTCGCCGAGATCGAGGCGGCCGGCGGCGAGGCGATCGCCAATGCCGCCTCGGTGACCGACTTCGCCGCCGTTCAGGCCATGGTCGAGGCGGCCATGGCCAAATGGGGCCGGGTCGACCTGCTGGTGAACAACGCCGGGGTGCTGCGGGACAAGAGTTTCGCGAAGATGGAGCTGGAGGATTTCCGCTTCGTCGTCGACGTCCATCTGATGGGAGCGGTCAACTGCACCAAGGCGGTGTGGGAGATCATGCGGGCTCAGAATTACGGCCGGATCGTCATGACGACCTCGTCGTCCGGCCTGTACGGCAATTTCGGCCAGTCGAACTATGGCGCGGCCAAGATGGCGCTGGTCGGACTGATGCAGACCCTGTCGATCGAGGGGGCCAAGAACGACATCCGCGTCAACTGCCTGGCGCCCACGGCCCATACGCGCATGACCGAAGACCTGGGCGCCGCCCTGCCCCTTGAGGCCCTGGGGCCGGAGCTGGTGACGCCGGGCCTGCTGTATCTACTGAGCCGGGACGCGCCCAGCCGCTGTATCCTGGCGGCGGGCGCCGGCGGGTTCGAGCGCGCCTATGTCACCCTGACCGAGGGCGTCCACATCACCGGCGAGGATGCGCCGGAACAGGTGGCGGCCCGGTTCGACGCCATCTCCGACCGGTCGAAAGAGATCGTGCCGGAGATGGGCGCCGCCCAGGGGATGATCGAACTGACCAAGGCCCAGAAGGCGCACACTTAGGCGCACGCCTCCTGAGCGCTCTAGTCGGCGCGGTCAGCCGATCGCGCCGACGCAGCCTTCCGCCTCGCCGGGCGTCAGTTCCGCCTCGGTCAGGGCGATGGTCCAGCCGTGGTGGGTGTTCAGACCCCAGCGACGCGCGCCGCCGCCGTCACCCGCATCACCGCCGGCGGTGACGACGACGCGGCGGCCCCTTGGGAGCGCCGGCGGGTCGATCTTGCCCACGGCCAGAGACGTCGGCGTCTCGCCGCCGTAACCGTCGAAGACGCTCAGCATCGACCATTCCCGACGCAGACCCATCCACCAGGCGTCCTCGGTGTTGATGGCCAGGACGGCGACACCGTGCCCCTCGGCGGCGAAGGCCAGGGCCTTTTGCGGGTCGCGGACCATCTTGATGTCGGCGGCGGCGCCGAAACGCAGGCGGGCGCCGTCATAGGCGCGGGTCGGCTCGATGGGCGCCCAGACCTGGACCTGGAGCCGCCCCTGGCGCGCCAGGCCCCAGCCGATGATTTCGCGCCACAGGTGTTCGACGGCTTCGGCGTTCTCGGGCTGGGCCTTGGACAGCATGCGCGACAGAACGGTCTGTTCGCGGTCGGGGCGCAGCTTGGTGTGGGGGCCGGTGGGGGCGTCCTTGGCGCGGCCGACGGTGGCGGCGACGGCGAGGCGTTGTTCGAACAAGGCCAGGATCTGATCGTCGATGGCGTCGATCTCGGCGCGCAGCGCGGCCAGGGCCTGTTGTTCGGGGGTCAGTTCGACCACGTCAGGCCACACTTGCTGGACGTTGGAATTGGGCATGGGTTCGGGCTTTCGGCAAAGGGGGATTTCGATGTGCAGGGGCGGACAGCCGCTCTGGTCCAGAGCGGTCGCCGGCGAGACAGTCAGGGACGAAGAGCGCCCGACGCCTCAGCCGGCGTATCGAAAGCCGTAAAATCCGTAGCCGAAATAGAGGCCGGAAACCGCGCGCGAACGGTCGAAGGAAACAGAAAGAACGCGCTGGCGGGACATGGGTCCGGGTCCGGTTATGCGGATCGATTGCGATCCGTGCGGCCTTAAAGCACGCAAAGACCGTGCGCCGTCAAGCCCTTCAGACGCCCAGAAGGACGAAACGCGTCCGGTTGTCGCTGGAATCCTGAAGATCGTTGCGCAGGATCGACAGGCCATAGACCTCCGCCGCGCCCACCGGCGCTACGGCCGCCTGGGTCGGATCGCCGGCCTCGGCGACGTCGCGGGCGGCGCCGGCGGTGTCGAAATGCTCGACCACGTTCAGCCTCATGCCCTTCAGCGTCTGTTCGCACTGGGCAAGGGCGATGGGATGGCTGAGCACCCGTTTCAGATCGGCGATCCGGGCGCCCTCAAGGCCCATCAACGCATGACGGATCGGCCGCCAGGCCTCCGCCACCACGGGAAGACCGGATTCACGCACCAGGGTCGCCGCCGGTTCGACCACGCCGATGGACGAGTTCTCGACCGGGATCAGGGCGCAGTCGCAGTCCCCGGTCTTCAGCGCCTCAATGGCCGCTGCAAAGGTCTCGAAGGGCACGGCCACGTCCCAAGGCCGCAGGGCCGTGCAGGCCTCGTGGCTGAACGCCCCCGGCGCGCCCTGGTAGGCGACCCGGCCGGGCTTGTCGTCTTGGTGCGCAGGCGTATCCATATTCGTTACGTCCGGGATCGTCCCCGAACGCCTTTCCTTGTCGTTGGCCGCTGATCAGACGGAACATCCTTGTCCGCGCCATGGCCGTATCCGAGCGTATCTGCGGCGCCGCCCCTGTTCCCACAAGCCGAATATGGCGCCGGCCGGCTATCGAACCGGCTATGGGCGCGCTAGCCTTGCTGTTCCCGATCCTGGAGGCTTCATGTCCGTCGTCGCCCACTCCAGCCGTCGCGCCGTACTGACCGGCCTGGCGGGGTCCGTCGCGGGCTGCGCCGCGACGCCGCCTGTCCCGCTCGCGGCCGGCTTCGCCCCCCGCCGGATCGCCCCGATCCTGATGGAGCCCGAGCGGATCATCCGCATCACCGTCTGCACCCGCCCCTTCCGCCCCGCCGGCCCGCGTCTGGACGTGGAGACGGTCGGCGAGAGCAGGGTGGTTCACAACTACGGCCACGGCGGCAGCGGCTGGTCCCTGTCCTGGGGCTCCAGCGCCATAGCAGCGCGCAAGGCCATGGCCCTGGCCGAGGTCGCCGGCGGTCCGCCCGTCGTCGCGGTGATCGGCAGCGGCGCCCTGGGTCTGACCTCGGCGCTCCAGCTTCAGCGGATGGGCGCGCGGGTGACCATCTATGCCCGTGAACGCGCCGCCTTCACCCGGTCGATGCGCGCCACGGGCAGTTGGACGCCGGACAGCCGCATCGCCGACGCCGACCGCGTCTCGACCGAATTCCCGGCGCTGTGGGAGCAGATGGCGCGCGAGACCTATGCGACCCACCAGACCTATCTGGGAACAGAGGGCGACCCGGTCGTCTTCAGCGACCGCTACATGCTGTCCGGCGGCGCGGCCCTGCCCCGTTCGCCCGAACCGCCGCCGATCCGCACCGGCCCCGGCATAAAGCCGATCCGATTCGCCGAATACAGGCTGGACGGGCTGGCGCCGCGATCCATCCCCCTCCCCGCCTCGGCCTCGCCCTTTCCGGTCGGGGAGACGCGGATGGTCAGCGCCATGCAGTTCAACGTCGCCGAACTGGCGCACAGGTTGGAGACCGAGTTTCTGAGCCAGGGCGGGCAGATCGAGACCCGCACCTTCAACACGCCGGCGGATCTGACGACCCTGCCCGAGAAGATCGTGATCAACTGCACCGGCTATGGCGCAAAAGCCCTGTTCGAGGACAAGGATCTGATCCCGGTGCGCGGTCAGATCGCCTGGCTCGCGCCCCAGCCCGAGGCGAACTACGGCCTGCATTTCCGGGGCGTGACCGTGCTGTCGAGACCGGACGGGATCGTGGTTCAGGCCACGCGCAACGACATGAACGGCGTCGGCGTCGACGACGAGACGCCGGACCGGGCCGAGGCGAACGCGACCATCGGCCTCGTCGCCCCGCTGTTCCCGTCGATCAGGCGGCTTCCGAGCGGCTGATCCGGCCCGACTTCAACCGTTCAGCCACCAGGAAGGCCAGCTCCAGCGCCTGGTCGGCGTTCAGGCGCGGGTCGCAGTGGGTGTGATAGCGGTTGGACAGGTCGTCCTCGGTCACGGCCTGGGCCCCGCCGATGCATTCGGTGACGTTCTGGCCGGTCATCTCCAGATGGACGCCGCCGGGGTGGACGCCCTCGGCCTCCGCAACATCAATAAAGGTCCGCACCTCGCCCAGGATCCGGTCGAACGGCCGGGTCTTGTAGCCGTTGCCGGCCTTCAGCGTATTGCCGTGCATCGGGTCGATGGACCAGATCACCTTGCGGCCCGAGGCCTTCACTTCGCGCATCAGCTTGGGCAGGCGCTCGCCGACCTTGTCGTGACCGAAACGGCCGATCAGGGTCAGGCGGCCCGACACATTATCCGGGTTCAGGGCGTCGATCAGCGGCAACAGGTCGTCGGCCGTCATCGTCGGTCCGCACTTCACGCCGATGGGGTTCTTGATCCCCTTCATGAACTCGACATGGGCGCCGTCCAGCTGGCGGGTGCGCTCGCCGATCCACAGCATGTGGGCCGAGGTGTCGAACCATTCGCCCGAACCGCCGTCCAGCCGCGTCAGGGCGCTCTCGACGTTGAGCAGCAGGGCCTCGTGGCTGGTGAAGACCTCGACCCGGCTCAGGTCCGGATGGCTCTCGGGCGTGACACCGACCGCCTCCATGAAGGCCAGGGCCTCGGTGATCTTGTCGGCCAGTTCGCGATACTGGGCGCCCGCGGCGTTGTCGCCCGCGAAGCCCAGGGTCCAGCGATGGATGTTGTACAGATCGGCGTAACCGCCGCCGGCGAAGGCGCGCAGCAGGTTCAGGGTCGAGGCCGACTGGTTGTAGGCGCGGATCAACCGTTGCGGATCAGGCGCGCGCTCTTCCGGCGTGAAGCCCATGCCGTTGATGATGTCGCCGCGATAGCTGGGCAGTTCGACGCCGTCGATCTCTTCCAGCGGCGACGAGCGCGGCTTGGCGAACTGACCCGCGATCCGGCCGACCTTCACCACCGGCTTGCGTCCGGCGAAGGTCAGGACGACCGCCATCTGCAGGATCAGGCGGAAGGTGTCGCGGATATTGTCGGTCGAGAACTCCTTGAAGCTCTCGGCGCAGTCGCCGCCCTGGAGCAGGAAGGCCTCGCCCCGCTCGACCTGGGCCAGTTTTGACGTCAGGCGGCGCGCCTCGCCCGCGAAGACGAGCGGCGGCAGGGCGCGCAACTCGTCCTCGACGGCGGCGAGGGCTTTGGGATCTGGATAGTCCGCCGGCATGTGCAGGGCGGTCTTGGTTCTCCAGCTTTCGGGGGTCCAGCGTGTCATTGGGCAAGAATAGGGCTTTGCGGCCGCTCAAACAACGAAAACACGAATGGATTTTGCCGTTGAGCCTCAGTCTTCGGCGGGCGGCGCCTTTTCCGCCGCATCCGCCGCCTTGCGTTCGGCCTTGGCGGCCGCCTTTTCAGCCGCCTTTATGGCCGCCGCGCGCTCACGTTCCTGCCGTTCGAAACTGTAGTTGGGCTTGCGGGCCATGGGCGTCCTCGTATGGTCGATAGTCTGGCCCCAAACTGACGGCCCGCCACGCGGGACGCAATCGCCAAATCGCTCCGTCCGCTGACGTGAGCCTACAGAAGGCGCTCCTTGCGGGTCAGAAACTTGGCCAGGCGGTGCAGCACGATCAGAATCTCGGCGAAGATTGTCATACGGTCTGAACGCCTCGTGCGCCTTGATGTTCATCCGCCGACCCATCGGTCGCACCCTCTCGTCGATCTGCCCCGCGCCTTGGATGCCCGCGCCCGATGGAGGTAGCGGGGCGTGAATTTTCGACGACATCGACCGAACGACTCTGGCGCTCGCCCTCGCCTCGCCCATCTGTGATCGGGGGCGAGTCGACAGACCAGAGGTGCGATATGAGGCCCTATGACCTGACCCTGGACGAGATGCTGGCCGACCCCATGGTGCGGCAGTTGATGGATCGCGACGGCGTGGCTGAAGCCCAGGTGCGGCGTCTGTCCGAGCATGTACGCCGGCGTCGCGGTCCGGGGCTTGGCCCGACGGCAGGCTCCGGCTTCGCCGTTCGTTACGACGTCGTCGCTCCGGAGCCACAGAACTTCGCCGACTGACCGGCCAGACCGCACGGTTCATGCCGGAGACGGCGCCCTCCGGCGCCGGATCAGATGTTTTTGGCGTAAAAACCGTGGAAACGGACGATCTTTCGGTATCGCAGCGTCGCCATTGATGGCATCGCTGACGCCCTCTTTTCCTGCCCCCCTGCGAAGTTCGACATGTCCGAAGAATTCTACCGCATGAAACGCCTGCCTCCGTATGTGATCGCGGAGACCAACGCCATGCGCGCCACCGCCCGCGCGGCAGGCGAGGACGTCATCGACCTGGGCATGGGCAATCCCGATCTGCCGCCGCCGCCGCACGTGATCGACAAGCTGTGCGAAGTGGCGCGCAAGCCCGACGCCCACGGCTATTCGGCGTCGCGCGGCATTCCCGGCCTGCGTCGCGCCCAGGCCAACTACTACGCCCGCCGTTTCGGCGTGGACCTGGATCCCGACGCCGAGGTGATCGTCACCATGGGCTCCAAGGAAGGTCTGGCCAGTCTGGCGACGGCTATCACCGAACCCGGCGACGTCGTCCTGGCGCCCAACCCCTCCTACCCGATCCACACCTTTGGCTTCATCATCGCCGGGGCGGCGATCCGCAGCGTGCCGACCACGCCGGACGAGCGCTATTTCGAAAGCCTCGAACGGGCCATGGCCTACACCGTGCCGCGCCCCAAGGTGCTGGTGATGAACTATCCGTCCAATCCGACGGCGGAAACGGTCGATCTGGCCTTCTATGAACGGGTCGTCGCCTTCGCCAAGGCCAACGACCTGTGGATCATCAGCGACCTGGCCTATTCCGAGCTCTATTATGACGGCAAGCCGACCGTCTCGATCCTGCAAGTGCCGGGCGCCAAGGATGTGGCCGTCGAATTCACCTCGCTGAGCAAGACCTACAGCATGGCCGGCTGGCGGATCGGCTTCGCGGTCGGCAATCCCAGACTGATCGCCGCCATGGCGCGGGTGAAATCCTATCTCGACTATGGCGCCTATACGCCCATCCAGGCGGCGGCTGTCGCCGCCCTGAACGGGCCGCAGGACATCGTCGAGCAGAACCGCGCCCTGTATCACCGTCGCCGTGACGTGCTGGTCGACAGCTTCGGCCGCGCCGGCTGGGAGATCCCCAAGCCCGCCGCCTCCATGTTCGCCTGGGCGCCCCTGCCCCCGGCCCTGGCCCATCTGGGCAGTCTGGAGTTTTCCAAGCAACTGTTGACCCACGCCAAGGTCGCGGTCGCTGCGGGGGTCGGCTACGGCGAAAACGGCGAGGGTTTCGTCCGCATCGCCCTGGTCGAGAACGAGCAGCGCATCCGTCAGGCCGGGCGCAACATCAAGACCTATCTGAAGTCCATGGGCGTCAACGTGCCCCCCGGCCGGGACGTGCCCGACGTCTGATTCTCCCAATTGGTTTGGGAGCCGGCTACGGCCGGCTTCGGACTTCCCAGTCCAGCGTCCAGCGGTTGGCGCCGGCCCGCTTCAGCTCGCTGACGGCGGCAGGCACCTGCCGGTCCAGCCCATCCAGCAGGGCCACGCCCTGGCTGACCGAGGCGACGGTGGCGTTGGTCTGCCAGAAGGGGCCGCCCAGGCCTCTCAGCGAGAAACGGATGTGGACGGTGTCATTGACCTGGGGCATCGGCGTTTCCATCGGCGGCTGCGCGCGGCGACGCGGCTATCGGGAACGGGCGGGAACGGAGAAGATGGTGGATGCGACAGGGATTGAACCTGTGACCCCCTCGGTGTGAACGAGGTGCTCTCCCGCTGAGCTACGCATCCATGCCTTGCGGAGGCGGCGACATAGCCCGGTCGCCCGCCCCGCGCAAGCGTCCGTTTCAGATTCCTGCGGCCCGGACCGCCTCGGGCGTCTCCGCCTCCGGATCGCCGGGCAGCCAGGCGACGTGACCGTTGTAGATGCCTTCGTCCAGAATGCCTTCTTCCTTGGCCACCAGCACCGGGACCAGCATCTGGCCGGTGACGTTGGTCGCCGTGCGCATCATGTCGATGATCCGGTCGATGGCGACGATATAGCCGATGCCTTCCAGCGGCAGACCCGCCGTGGACAGGGTCAGGGTCAGCATGACGATGGAGGTTCCCGGCACCCCCGCCGTGCCCAATGAGCCCAGCACCGCGGTCAGACCGATCAGGATGTATTGGGTCAGGGTCAGGTCGATCTGGAAATACTGGGCGATGAAGATCGAGGCGATGGCCGGATAGATGGCCCCGCACCCGTCCATCTTCACATTGGCGCCCAGGGGCACGGCGAAGGCCGCATAGGCCTGGGGCACGCCCAGACGCTCGACCGTCTGGCGCAGGGTGATGGGCAAGGTGCCCAGCGAGGACGAGGTGGCGAACGCCGTCTGCTGGGCCGCGAAGGCGCCGCGGAAGAAGCTGGTGACTTTCAGCCCGTGCACTTTCAGCAGGCCTGAATAGACCACCAGGATATGGAACAGGCAGGCCGCATAGATGGCGACGATGAACTTCAGCAGCGGCAGCAGGGCCTCCCAGCCATAGCCGCCGACGACCGAGCCGATCAGACCGAACACGCCGATGGGCGTCAGCTGGATCACCCAGCGGGTGATGCGGAAGATGACCGCGGCGCCTTCGTCCACCAGGCGCCGCACCCCCTGGGCCCGGTCGCCCAGCGCCACCAGGGCCACCCCGACCAGGGCCGAGAAGAAGATGATCTGCAGCACCTTGCCCTCGGCCAGGGCCGCGAACGGATTGGTCGGCACCACCCCGATCAGCACCTCCAGCGGGGTCGGGATCACCCGGTCCTTGACCTCGCCCAGCGGCAGGTTGGCCAGGCCCACGCCCGGATTGATGATATGGCCGAAGGCGAAACCGACCAGCACGGCCAGCAGCGAGGTGATGGCGAACCAGACGATGGTCCGCACCCCCAGCCGCACCGCCCCGGCCCCCTCCCCAAGCTTGGCGATGGAGCTGGCGATGGTGAACAGCACCAGGGGCGCCACCACCATCCGGATCAGGTTCAGATAGACGTCGCCGATGGGCTGCAGCCAGACCTCGGCCCGTTCGCGCAGGATCAGCCCCGCGACAACGCCCAAGGCCAAGCCGGCGAAGGTGCGTTGCCACAAGGGTATTCTGAAGAAACGAGCGAACATGGAGGCGCTTTCGACAAGGGGTGCGCCAAACTGGTCATCGCGCCGACTATCCGCAACCGCGCGAGTGCGGGTTCAGACCCCAGATTTACTGTCCGGCGCCCTCAGAATTTCAGCGCTCTCATCACGTAGAAGTCGGACAGGACGCCGTCGATCGCCTCCTCGACCTCCTCGAAGGCGTCAATCAGGACGTCGCCGCCCAGGGTTTCGACCGGAACCGGCGTGTAGCCGAAGGTCGTCAGAATACAGGGCATGCCTGCGTCCCGCGCCGCCTCGGCGTCCGGCGCCGCGTCTCCGACCATGATGGCCCGCTCGGGGTCGCCGCCGCCCTTGACCACGGCCTCCTTCAGATGGGCGCCTGCGGGCTTTCGCGCGCTGACCCGATCCGGCCCGACGATGGCGGCGAAATGCCGGGTCAGGCCCAGCTTCTCGAGCAGAAGCTCTGACAGGTCCGACCGCTTGTTGGTCGCCACCACCAGGATCGCCCCGCGTTCGCTCAGCCGCTCCAGCGTCTCGACCACCCCCTCGAACGGCTGCGAACCGTCGGCGATGTGGGCGGTGTAATCGACCAGAAACCGCTCGAACAGCTCGTCCGATTGCGCCCGTTCGACCGATGCCCCGGCCGCCTCGAACCCATGAACCAGCAGCGCCCGCGCGCCCGAACCGATCAGGGTCGAGGCGGCTTCCATCGGCACGGGCGGCAACCCTTCCTCGACCAGCAGCCGGTTCAGGGTTCCGGTCAGGTCCGGCGCGGAATCGACCAGGGTCCCGTCCAGGTCGAAGACAATGGTCCAGCCTTCCAGGTCGCGATCGGTCATCCACATCTCCCGCTGGCCCGCATGATGGGTTAGATCGCAGGACGACTAGACGCCGGAACGATTCATGACCAGCCAGACGCGCCCTCGCGCCGCCATCATTCTCGCCGCCGGCCAGGGCACCCGGATGAAGTCGCCCCTGCCCAAGGTGCTGCATCCGGTGGGCGGTCGCGCCATGCTGGACCACGCCATCGACGCGGCCCAGGCCCTGGGCTGCCAGAAGATCATCGTGGTGGTCGGAACCCATTCGCCCGAGGTCCGCGCCCATGTCGTCAAACGCCTTGGCGAGGCGGCCATCGCCGTTCAGGACCCGCCCCTGGGCACCGGCCACGCCGTCCGCGCCGCCGAACAGGCCCTGGCCGGGTTCGACGGGGATGTGGTCGTCACCTATGGCGACGTCCCCTTGCTGAAGGCCGCCGACATCGAACCGGTGTTCAACCCCGAGGGCCTGACCGTCATCGGCTTCGAGGCGCGCGATCCGGGCGCCTATGGCCGGCTGATCCTCGACGGCGACGCCCTGGCCGCCATCACCGAGGCCAAGGAGGCCTCGCCCGAGGTCCTGGCGATCACGGCCTGCAACTCCGGCGTCATGGCCGCTCCGGCGGACCTGCTGTTCGCCCTTCTTGCCGATGTCCGTAACGACAACGCCAAGGGCGAATACTATCTGACCGACGTGGTCGAACTGGCCCGCAAGGCCGGCCGCCCGACCCGCGCCGTCTTCGCGGCCGAGGATTCCGTCATGGGCGTCAATTCCCAAGCCGAACTGGCCCAGGCCGAGGCCCTGTTCCAGAGCGTCCAGCGGGACGCCTTCCTGGCCGCCGGCGTCACCATGGCCGCGCCCGACACCGTCCACTTCGCTTGGGACACCCAGGTCGGCGGCGGAACCATGATCGAGCCCTTCGTCGTCTTCGGTCCCGGCGCGGTGATCGAGGGCGGCGCCCGCATCCGCAGCTTCAGCCATATCGAGGGGGCGCGCGTGGCGTCCGGCGCCGAGGTCGGCCCCTACGCCCGCCTGCGGCCCGGCGCGGACCTGGCCGAGGGGGTCAAGATCGGCAATTTCGTCGAGGTGAAGAATGTGAAGATGGCCGCAGGCGCCAAGGCCAATCACCTGGCCTATCTGGGCGACGGCTCGGTCGGCGCGGCCGCCAACATCGGCGCCGGAACCATCTTCTGCAACTACGACGGCTTCAACAAGGCGCAGACCGAGGTCGGCGCCGGAGCCTTCGTCGGTTCGAACTCCAGCCTGGTCGCCCCGGTCGTCATCGGCGCCGGGGCCATCGTCGCCTCGGGCTCCGTGATCACCGAGGACGTGCCGGCCGACGCCCTCGCCTTCGGCCGCGCCCGTCAAACCCTTAAGCCGGACGCCGGCGCCGCCTTCCGCGAGAAGGCCAAAGCCAGGAAGGAAGCGGCGAAGGCCGCCAAGCTGAAATGAGCGACCTACAGAAGAAGAACGCCGGCGAAGCCGCCGCCGCCCATGTCGAGGCCGGGATGGTGGTAGGCCTGGGCACCGGCTCGACCGCCGCCTGGTTCGTCAAGGCCCTGGCGGCGCGCGGCCTTTCGGGTCTGCGCTGCGTCCCGACCTCGGAGAAGACCGCCGATCTGGCGCGCGAACTGGGGCTGACCCTGTCGACGCTGGAAGACACGCCCCGCATCGACCTGACCGTCGACGGCGCCGACGAGGTCGGTCCCGGCCTGGCCCTGATCAAGGGCGGCGGCGCGGCCCTGCTGCGTGAGAAACTGGTCTGGGAAGCGTCCAGCCGCTGCATTGTCATCGCCGACGCCGCCAAGGTGGTGCCGGTCCTGGGCGCCTTCCCCCTGCCGATCGAGGTCGTCGCCTTCGGTCACAAGACCACGGCCAACCGCATCGCCGACGTCCTGATCGACCATGACATCAACTCGCCGGCCCGCGTGCGCCAGGCCGATCGCGGCCTGGTGCGGACCGACGGCGGCAATCTGATCTATGACGCCGCCTGCAAGGCCATTCACGACCCCGTCCGGCTGGCCGATGATCTGAAGCTGATCACCGGCGTGGTCGAACACGGGCTTTTCCTGGACCTGGCGGATCTGGCGATTATTGGCACGGACGACGGGGTGGAAGTTAAGACGCCATGATACGGTTTCTTTTCGCCGCTCTTTCATTTCAGGATGCGGCTTCGGCTGCGGCGCCCCCGGCGACATCGGTGCGCCAGGCGCCCTTGGTCAGTTTCAGCGAACTGGGCGATGCTGCGGGCCACACCGGGCGGGCTGTCGTGGAGGCCACTCTCGGAGTAGACGGTAAATTCCGCGACGCCGAAATCAGGGAAAGCGCCAGGTCGCAGTTTCTCGATGCGGACGCTCTGTCCACGGTGCTCGAAGCCAAGGTGGGACAGAACCCCGCCCAACCCGTTCGCATCCGGATGACGGTGGAATTCCGACCGACCGATTTGCTGACCATGAGGTGTGACACCTTCGCGCGGCAAGTTCGCTGGTACGAGGCCGCATGGCCGGAACGGACGCAGAAGGACACAATCGTCTACGTCATGGCGTTGGGCTACGAAACCCTGAGCCGGCGGCAGGCACAGGGATTAAACGCCGCTTTGGCAGGCGTGCGCGGATTCGAGAGCGCGTTTTCTAAGACGGTTGATCGTTGCGAGCGTTCGCCGAGCGCACGTTTCACGACGATCCTGCACGACGAGATGAGGCAGTCTTCGTGACAAGGGCGTCAGGCGAAGTAAACGGTCTGGCAACCTTGTCCGCCAACCTTGTCCGCACGCGCCTCGGCGCCTAAGTCCGAGACCCTGCCCCGGCTTGCCCGGAACCGATTTCAGACGATTCAGACTATTCAGACCCTGTTTTTCGAGTCTGAACGGAGCACCCGATGGCCGAATACGACTACGACCTTTTCGTCATCGGCGCCGGCTCCGGCGGGGTCCGAGCGGCCCGGCTGACGGCCCTGGGCGGCAAGAAGGTCGCCATCGCTGAGGAGTACCGGGTCGGCGGCACCTGCGTCATCCGGGGCTGTGTGCCCAAGAAATTCATGGTCATGGCCTCCGAGGTCAGCCACGCGCTCGAGATCGCCGAGGGCTACGGCTGGTCCTTCGACAACGCCCGGTTCGACTGGCCGACCTTCCTGGAGGCCAAGGACGTCGAGATCGCGCGCCTGTCGGGCATCTACGCCGCCAACCTGGGCAAGGCCGGGGTGGAGCTGGTTCATGGGCGCGCCGTGCTGAAGGACGCCCATACGGTCGAGATCGTCGGCAAGAACCAGACCTTCACCGCCGAGAAGATCCTGATCGCTACGGGCGGCCGCCCGTGGAAGCCGGAAAGCCTGGAGGGCATCGAACACGCCATCACCTCCGAAGAAGCCTTCCACCTGCCCGAACTGCCCAAACGCATCCTGATCGCCGGCGGCGGCTATATCGCGGTGGAGTTCGCGGGGATCTTCGCCGGCCTGGGCGTCGAGACGACCCTGATCTACCGGGGCCCCAATATCCTGCGCGGCTTCGACGACGATGTGCGCGCCCACCTGGCCGGCGAGATCGAGAAGCGCGGGATCAAGGTCGTCCTGGGCTGCCAGCACGAGAAGATCGAGAAGACCGCCACGGGCCTGGTCAACCACCTCGAGAACGGGATGAAGCTGGAGACCGACGTGGTCATGTTCGCCACAGGGCGCATCCCCCACGTCAAGGACCTCGGCCTGGAGGCGGCCGGCGTCGAACTGAACGACGAGGGCGCGATCAAGGTCGATCCCTGGTCCAAAACGACGGCCGACAATATCTGGGCCATCGGCGACGTGACCGACCGGATGAACCTGACCCCCGTCGCCATCCGCGAGGCCGTCGCCTTCCACCAGACCGTCTATCGCGACAATCCCCAGCATTTCGACTACGAGGCCGTCGCCACCGCCGTCTTCAGCCAGCCGCCTGTGGGCATCGTCGGCCTGACGGAATCCGAGGCGCGTCGGTCATGTTCGGCCGGGGTCGATGTCTATCTGACCCGTTTCCGGCCGATGAAATACGCCTTCACCGGATCAGAGGAGCGCGTCCTCATGAAGCTGGTGGTCGACGCCGAAAGCCAAAGGGTTGTCGGCGTCCACATCGTCGGGCCCGACAGCCCGGAAATGATCCAGCTCGCCGCCATCGCCGTGAAGGCCGGCCTGACCAAGGCCCAATGGGACGCCACCTGCGCGGTCCACCCGACCATGGCCGAGGAACTGGTCACGATGAGAGAAAAACAGTCGGGCGCGACCTCGGCGGGGTGACGGCGGGGTCTTTGAGCGGCCGAACATCTGTCTAATAGTGCGTTTTTACAGTAGCTTGTGTCGACTTGCTGATAGCGTGAGGCCGCTCCCGGAACCGTTCGATCAGATCCAGCCGCGCGCTGTCCGGAACCGGCGTGGCGCTGGGGCCGTCGTTGCGGAACAGCATCAGCTGAGTGTCGCCGCCCCCGGCCATCGGCCAGTCCGGCCGCCCCACCCCATTGGGGTCGCCGGACCGTGAGAAGGCGATCCAGTAGCCCATCATCGCCGCCGAGGCCGCGACATCCGCCTCTCGGACCGGATAGGGCAGCAGCGGCAGGGTGCCGAACACATAGGGGCGCTCGATGGCGTGGGTCGCCCCGCCGTGCGGTTCGGGATTGTCCGGCGACGAGATGTCGAACCGGTATAGATAGGCCGGATGCCCCGCCGCCGCGTGCAGCCGCGCCAGCCGCCGCGCCGGCTCGGAGAAGACCGCGTCGGTGATGAAGCCCCGGTCGAAGCCCGCCTCCCCGCCATAGGCCGCCGTGATCGTGGCCCGCTCCAGCCAGGTCAGGTCGTCGTCGATCATGCCGTAGCCGTTGCGATCCGTCGGCTTCATCCACCAGAACTCGGCGCTGTTGGTCCCGATCACCATCGGCACAGGCGCCTGCCGCCCGGCTCGGAAGGCCGCTTCCACGGTCGAGGGCACGATCCGGCCGTCGATCAGGGACAGATCTCCGTTAGCGAAGACGGGCGCCGGGGTCAGCAGCAGCTCGACCGGCGCAGCGCGCAGATCGGCCGCAGTCAACAGGTTATGACCGTGGGCCCAGACCTCGCCCCGCTCACGCGCCGACGGCAGGTCATAGGCGCCGCGCCGGTCCAGCGGGGTCTGCAACTCGCGCCCCAGGCCCGACTGCACGATGGCGCGATCGAACAGGCCCCGCGCCGGCGGCGAAATCATCATCCGGGTGACGATGGCGCCGCCCGCCGACTCCCCGAAGATCGTCACATTGGCCGGGTCGCCGCCGAAGACCGCGATGTTCGCCCTGACCCACTGCAGGGCCGCGATGACGTCCATCAGGCCGTAGTTGCCCGCCGCCTCGTCCGCCGGTCGTTCCGCCGCCAGGGCCGGGTGGTCGAAGAAGCCCAACCGCCCCAGCCGATAGTTCATCGAGACCAAGACCATGCCCTGACGGGCCAGATGGGATCCGTCGTACAGGGCCGCCGTGCCCGATCCATTGACTAGGCCCCCGCCGTGGATCCACACCATGACCGGGGCCGGCGACGCGGCGACGTCGGTCGGCCGCCACACATTCAGGTTCAGGCAGTCCTCGCTCATCGGCAAGGGCCCCACGCCGGGGTCGCCCTGCGGCGTGGCCTGGATGCAGATCGGCCCATAGGTCGAGGCGTCGCGCCGCCCTTCCCAGGTCGGGGCCGCGCCCGGCGGCCGCCAGCGCAGTTCCGCCACCGGCGGGGCCGCATAGGGAATGTTCTTGAACGCGGCGACCGTGTCGTCGGCCCGCCCGGCCAGCACGCCTTGGGCCAACTGGACGACCGGCTGTTCGGGAGGCGGCTGATCTGTCGGTTGAGCCATCATGAGGGAGAGGGTGGCCAAGGCGCCGGCAAATGTCATGTCCCGTCCTTAGCAAATTCTCCTGACACGCCAATGACGATCAGGTGAAAGGCGAATTCTGGGTACGGTAGCGAACTCTTTGCCTCCTCGCGCGTTCGGCACCGGTTGGGCTGGGGTGTAGATTGACAGTACAAGTGAAACCGGGCGCTTCCGTAGTCGATTTGGCGGCGGCCTTCGAGGCGTCGCCAAATCCTTATCTTCTGCTTACGCCGGATCTGCGCATCGCCGAGGTCAATCACGCCTATGTCGAGGTCACAGGCGCTCGCCGCGAGGAGATCCTGGGCCGTCCCCTGTTCACGACCTTCGACGCCGGCCCCGGCGAAGATGCGCCCGAAAACGTGCGTCAGGTCCGGGCGTCCCTCGAAAAGGCGCGCGACACCCGCCAGCGCGACCACCTCGCCGTCGTGCGATACGCCATGCCGCGCAAATTGTCCGACGGCCAGGAGGTGTTCGAGGAACGAATCTGGAGCGCGACCCATACGCCAGTCCTGAACGCTGAAGGCGATGTCGTGCTGCTTCTTCAGCACACCATGGACATCACCGACCTGTCGCCGGCGATCCGCACCGATGAACCGACAACCGCCCTGGACGCCCTGATCGGCGGGTCGGTCCTGCGGCGAGCTCAGTCGGTTCAGGAGGACAATCGTCGCCTGGAGAGCGAGCGCAACCGTCTGGTCGAGATGTTCATGCAGGCGCCGGGGTTCGTAGCCATCCTGACCGGCCGCAACCACTGTTTCCAGATGCACAACGACGCCTACAGCCAGTTGATCGGCCATCGCGACATCGCGGGCAAGTCCATACGCGACGCCCTGCCGGAACTGGTCGGACAGGGCTATCACGAGTTTCTGGACACCGTCTTCGAAACGGGCGAGCCCTACGAAGGGCGAGAGAGCCTGGCGAAATTGCAAAGGACTCCCGGCGGCCCGCTGGAAACCCTCTATCTCAACTTCATCTATCAGCCGATCCGTGACGAGGCGGACGCCGTGGTCGGCATCTTCGTTCAGGGCCATGACGTCACAGCCAACGTCCTGGCGACCCAGCGCCAGAAGCTGATGATCGACGAATTGAACCATCGGGTTAAGAACACCCTCGCCACGGTCCAGTCGATCGCCATCCAGACCGCGCGTTCCCACGTCGACCCCGCCACCTTCGCCGCAACCTTCCAGTCGCGGATACTGGCCCTGTCCCACACCCACGACCTGTTGACGCGAACCCATTGGGAAGGCGCGGATCTGCGGGCGATCCTGGAACACGAGACCGAAGCCTTCGGTCCCACCCGCATCAATCTCAACGGCCCGGCGACGGCGCTGCCCCCCGCCACAGCCCTGTCCCTGGGCATGATCTTCCATGAGCTTGCGACAAACGCCGCCAAATACGGAGCCCTTTCCACGCCCGATGGGCGTGTTCTGATCGACTGGAGTTTGGCCGATCAACGCGATCGAAAGCTGAAGCTTGTCTGGCGTGAAATAGGCGGTCCGAAAGTTACGCGACCGGACAGAAGAGGCTTCGGTAGCCGATTGATTGAACGAAACATTCGCCACGATCTGGCGGGGGAGATCGATCTAGTCTACGCCAGCGATGGATTGATTGCGGAACTGACGGTTCCACTCGACAGGACACCCGCCCCATGACCCAACCTCTAAACGGTCGCCGCATACTTGTGGTGGAAGACGAATCCCTGGTCGCCATGTTGCTCGAGACCATCCTCGAGGACATGGAGTGCATTCCCGTCGGCCCCGCGTCCAATATCGACGATGGTGAAGCCATGGCGCGCGACACTGTCGATCTCGACGCCGCCCTGCTGGACGTCAATGTCGCCGGCCGTCAGGTCTTCCCGGTCGCCGAGGCGCTGAAGGCGCGCGGCGTGCCCTTCGTCTTCTCCACCGGCTACGGCGAAGGTGGGTTGCCGGAAGAGTGGCGCGGCGCCACCACCATTCAGAAACCCTTCACCGAGGCCGCCGTTCGAGACGCCCTGATGAAGGTCATGGGCGTCGCCCAGGTCTAGAAATCAGGCGGACCGTCGATCCTTGCAGGATCGGCGCTTGTCCTGACGCCGTCTCTCCAGCGGCCGTGCAGCATGGGCTTGCCCAGCCAATAGGCCAGCTCTGCGGGGCGCTGGACATCCCAGGCCGCCAGGTCGGCGACCTTGCCGACCGCCAGGGTTCCGATCTGATCTTGCAGCCCCAGGGCCCATGCGGCTTCCCGCGTCGCGCCCGCCAGGGCTTCTTCCGGGGTCAGGCGAAACTGAACACAGGCCAGGTTCAGGGCGTCGGTCATGGACGCGACAGGAGAGGTGCCGGGATTGCAGTCGGTCGCAACGGCCATGCGAACGCCATGGGCGCGTAACAGACCGACCGGGGGCGCCTGGGTTTCGCGCAGCATCAGGAAGGCGCCGGGCAGCAGAACCGCCGTCACCCCTGCCCGCGCCATGGCTTTGATTCCGTCTTCCGTCGCATGTTCTATGTGATCAGCCGACACGGCGCCGTAACGCGCCGCCAAGGCTGCGCCGCCCCCGTTCGACAACTGATCGGCGTGCAGCTTGACCGGCAGGCCCAGGGTGCGGGCCTTGTCGAACAGGCGCGCCACCTCCTCGATCGAGAAGGCGATAGGCTCGCAATAGGCGTCCACGGCGTCCACCAGCCCCTCGGCCTGTGCGGCCGGCAGGATGTGATCGACGGCCAGATCGACATAGGCGGCGCGGTTCGCCCGATGCTCGGGCGGAACGGCGTGCAGACCCAGATAGGTGGTGCGCACGCGAACCCCGCCTTCCCGGCCGATGCGGCGGGCGACCCGCAACATCTTCAATTCGCTGTCCTGATCCAGTCCATAGCCCGACTTGATCTCGACCGTGGTGACGCCCGTGGCCTTGAGCCCTTGCAGCCGGTCCATGGCGGAGGCGTACAGTTCGTCCTCCGACGCCGCGCGCGTGGCCTTGACCGAAGCGACGATCCCGCCGCCGGCGCGGGCGATATCCTCATAGGTGGCCCCGCCCAGCCTCTGTTCGAATTCGCCCGAGCGGTCGCCGCCGAAGACCAGATGCGTGTGACAGTCGATCAGTCCCGGCGTGAGCCAGCGTCCGCCCAGCCGCTCCGTCTCGACCGCCTCCACGGACGGCAAATCCGCGCGCGGTCCGATCCAGGCGATACGGCCGTCGGCGATGACCACGGCGGCGTCGCGGATGGCCCCATAGGCGGCCCCGCCCGGAACCATGGTGGCGGCATGACAGTCGATCAGCAGGCGGTCGGCCTTCATCGGCTCAGGTCCTTGGCGTGGGCGGAGGAGAAAAGCGCGACCAGATCATAGCGATCCCCAGGGAACAGCTGACGAACCCGCGTCACGCCCTGGCCGTCGCGCCAGGTCCGCCTTTCGACAGACAGACAGGCCGCGCCGGGCTTGATCTGCAGCAGACGCGCGGTCACGGCGTCGGCCTCCATGGAGCCGATCCGGTTCTCGGCCTCGGTCCAGGGTTCATAGTCCAGAAGCCAGGTTCCAGGCGGAGTGATTTGAAAATTCACCTTTATCGCTTGGGGAGCCGCGGCCAGAGCGATCAGTCGATGCTCCAGAGCCAGAGGGATCGCGTCGGCGCTATGCAGACAGGTCAAGGCCAGGAGCGGACCGCCGGCGGCGAGTTCAATTTCAGCGCCGCCGTCCGGATCGCGTTCCATCTGGTCCAGCAGCCTGTAGCCATAGGCCTGGCCCCGCTCCATCACCTCGGCTCGCAGATCGGGGATGGCCAGGAAGGCGGCATGGGCCTTGGGCTGGGCCACGAAGCTGCCCGCGCGACGCCGCCGTGTGACCAGTCCCCTGCCCGCCAGTTCCGACAGGGCCTTGGAGACGGTGGCGCGCGAACAGCCGTATTGGGCGGTCAATTCGTGTTCGAAGGGAATGCGTGCGCCCGGCGACAGCTCGCCCGAGAGGATGCGGCCTTCGAGGTCCGCGTAGATTCGGCGGTGCAGGGGCTCAGGCGTCATCCCAGCACCGTGTTCAGGGCCTTGCGGTACCGTGCCTCGATAGCCTCGCGCGCCACATGCCGCCCGTCCCGCACCACCTGCCGCCCCGCCCGCCAGACCGAGGCGACGGCGCCCGCCGGCGCGCCGAAGATCCAGCTGTCCAGCAAGGCGTCGCCCGAACGGCCATGGAAGCCGGCGCCGCGCGTATCCAGGCAAACCAGATCGGCCGATCCGCCGATGACCAGGTCGTTCGCCGCGCCCCCGGCCTGGCGCCCGCCCGCCAGCACGTCTTCGAACAGGGCGCGTCCTGTCGAGCGATCCGCATCCGCCATGACCGAACGGCGCCTCAAGGCCAGCCGCTGGCTGTATTCCAGCATCCGCAGTTCCTCGGCCACGCCGATCTGCACATTGGAGTCGGTCCCCACGCCGAACCGCCCGCCCGCCCGCGCATAGGCGGCGGCCGGAAAGACGCCGTCGCCCAGATTGGCCTCCGTGATCGGGCACAGGCCGACGACCGCGCCCCGTTCGATCACGCCCCGCCACTCCGCCTCGGTCACATGGGTCGAGTGGATCAGGCACCAGCGCGGATCGACCGGGGCGTTGGCGAGCAGCCATTCCACCGGCCGGGCGCCGGACCAGGCCAGGCAGTCTTCGACCTCCTTGGTCTGTTCGGCCACATGGATATGGATGGGCCCATCGCCTGCCAGACCGGGCATGGCGGCCAGCTCAGCCGGGCTGACAGCCCGCAGGCTGTGCGGCGCGACCCCCACCACAGCGTCCGCCATATCGGCGGTCAGGCGGCGGCAACGGTCGGTCAGCTCCGCGAATCCGTCCAGATCGGTGATGAACCGTCTCTGCCCCCGGGTCGGCGCCAGGCCGCCAAATCCGGCGTGGGCGTAGAAGACCGGCAGCAGGGTCAGGGCGATTCCGGTCGTCTGGGCCGCCGCGACAATCCGCGCCGCGATCTCTCCCCGGTCCGCATAGGCCGCGCCGGACGGGGCGTTGTGAAGATAGTGGAACTCGGCCACGCGGGTGAAACCGCCCTCGAGCATTTCGGCGAAGGCCAGGGCGGTGATGGCCTCGATCTCTTCGGGCCCGCCCCGATCAAGGAAGCGGTACATCAGGTCGCGCCAGGACCAGAAATCATCATCGCCGTGTTGGCCCTGGGGCCCACGCGCCTCGGTCAGCCCGGCCATGGCGCGCTGGAAGGCATGGCTGTGGACATTGACGACGCCCGGCAAGGCCACGCCGTCTCCTTCGTCCGCGGCTCCGCGGGATACGCCGGTCTCGAGGCTTGAAATCCGACCCCTCGCAATCCCGATCCGCACATCCCGCGCCCAGCCGTACGGCAAGAGGGCGGCCTCGAACCAGAGGGTGCGATCCACAGGCTGCGACTCAAGGCTCACTGGACAGGTCCGTCTTGTTGCGATCAATATGTCTAGACATACCACGACGGATCGATTTGGCGAGGGAGGCCGAGATGACGCGTGACTGGCTGACCGTCCATGAAGGCTCGGGGCCGCTGGTGATCGGCTTGCCGCACACGGGGACCGAAATCCCGGACGTTCTGATGGCGCGGTTTCGATCCCCCTGGCTGGCGCGCAAGGACGCCGACTGGTGGGTGGATCGGCTCTATGATTTCGCCGTGGATCTGGGCGCCACTCTGGTGCGCACCGCAGTTTCTCGCAGCGTCATCGACGTGAACCGCGATCCATCCGGCGTGTCCCTGTATCCCGGCATGACCACCACGGGCCTCTGCCCGGTCGAGACCTTCGACGGCGAGCCCCTGTATCGGGCCGGCGAAGCGCCCGATGCGGCCGAGATCGCAGAGCGTCGCGCGACCTGGTTTGATCCCTATCATGCCCAGCTGAAGGCCCAGATCGACCGGCTGCGCGCCCGTGGCCCCGTCGTCCTCTATGACGCCCATTCGATCCGTTCTGTCGTCCCGCGGCTGTTCGCCGGCGAGTTGCCCCAGTTCAACATCGGCGACAACGACGGGACCACCTGCGCCCCAGAACTGACCCAGGCCGTCGAGGCCGCCTGCGCGATCAGCGGCTCCAGCCTGATCGTCAACGGCCGGTTCAAGGGCGGCTGGACCACGCGTCACTACGGCCGGCCCCACCTCGGCGTTCACGCTATCCAGATGGAACTGGCGGACCGGGGCTACATGGGCGACCCGGCGAGCCCTTTGTCCCCCGACAACTGGCCCAGTCCCTATGAGCCGGAGCGGGCCGAGGCGATGCGTCGAAACCTGCACCGCGTCCTGACCGCCTGTATCGCCTTCGCCGAGAGCCAGACATGAACCAGCCCAACGCTCGCGTCATCCGAAGCCCGCGCGGATCGGAAAGGACGGCCAAGACCTGGGCGGCCGAGGCGGCCATGCGAATGTTGATGAACAATCTTGATCCCGAAGTGGCTGAACGTCCTCAGGATCTTGTCGTCTATGGCGGCATCGGCAAGGCGGCGCGCGATTGGGCCGCCTTCGACAGGATCGTGGAGACCCTGAAGACGCTGGAGGCCGACGAGACCCTGCTGGTCCAGTCCGGCAAGCCGGTCGGGGTCTTCCGCACCCATGCCGATGCGCCCCGGGTCCTGATCGCCAACTCCAACCTCGTGCCCAAATGGGCGACCTGGGAGCATTTCTCGGAACTCGATCGCAAGGGCTTGATGATGTACGGCCAGATGACGGCCGGATCCTGGATCTACATCGGCACCCAGGGCATCGTCCAAGGCACGTATGAGACCTTCATGGAGGCGGGCCGCCAGCACTACGGCGGCGACTGGTCCGGAAAATGGATCCTGACCGCAGGCCTGGGCGGTATGGGCGGGGCCCAGACCTTGGCCGCGACCCTGGCGGGGGCGTCCTGCCTGGCGGTGGAATGCCAGCAAAGCCGGATCGAGATGCGGCTGAAGACACGCTATCTTGATGTGGCGGCCCAGAGCCTGGACGAAGCCCTGGCCCTGATCGAAGACGCAAATCGGACTGGAAAACCCATATCTGTCGGCCTATTAGGTAACTCTGCCGATGTCTTGCCTGAGATGGTCCGCCGGGGAGTTCGGCCGGACCTGGTGACCGACCAGACCAGCGCCCATGATTTGGTCAACGGCTATCTGCCGGCCGGTTGGACCGTCGCCGAGTGGGAAGACAAGCGGGTCAGCGAACCTGCCTCGGTCGCGGCGGCCGCCCGCCCCTCCATCGCGGCCCACGTCCGCGCCATGCTCGACTTTCAGTCGGCCGGGGTTCCTGTCGTCGATTATGGCAACAATATCCGTCAGGTCGCCTTTGACGAAGGGGTTACGAACGCCTTCGACTTTCCCGGCTTCGTCCCCGCCTATATCCGCCCCCTGTTCTGCCGCGGGATCGGACCGTTCCGATGGGCGGCCCTGACCGGTGATCCGGACGACATTCGCAAGACCGATGCGGCGATGAAGCGGCTGTTCCCGGACAACGCAGGTCTGCATCGCTGGCTCGACATGGCCAGCGAACGTATCGCTTTCCAAGGACTTCCGGCGAGAATCTGCTGGATTGGATTGGGCGAGCGCCACCGGGCGGGCCTGATGTTCAACGACATGGTGGCGTCCGGTGAATTGTCGGGACCGATCGTGATCGGCCGGGATCATCTCGACTCGGGCTCGGTCGCCAGCCCGAACCGTGAGACCGAGGCCATGATGGACGGATCAGACGCTGTTTCGGACTGGCCCCTTCTCAACGCGCTTCTGAACACAGCCTCGGGCGCCAGCTGGGTCTCGCTGCACCACGGCGGCGGGGTCGGCATGGGCTATTCCCAGCATTCGGGCGTCGTGATCGTCGCCGACGGCACGCCGGAAGCGGCGCAGCGGCTGGAGCGCGTGCTTTGGAACGATCCGGCGACGGGCGTCATGCGCCATGCCGACGCCGGTTACGACATCGCCCGCGCCGCAGCCCGCGAACACGGCCTGAACCTCCCCAGCCTGAAGGCCTGACCTCCATGACGACCCTGACCCTCGGCCGTTCGCCCCTGACCCTGGCCCAGTTGCGCGGCGTCCTGGACGGCCCCGTGACGGTCGCTGTGGCGCCCGAGGCCTGGGCCGATGTGGACAGGGGCGCCGCGACCATCGCCGCCATCGTGGCCGAAGGGCGCACCGTCTATGGGGTCAACACCGGATTCGGCCTGCTGGCCAACACCTCCATCGCGTCCGCCGACCTGGAGACCTTGCAGCGGAACCTGGTGCTCAGCCATGCGTGCGGGGTCGGTCCCTTGCTGCCGGACAGCGTGACGCGACTGCTGATGGTGCTGAAGATCGCCTCCCTGTCACGCGGCGCCTCGGGCGTTCGGCGCGAAACCCTCCAGGCCCTGATCGCGCTCGTCAACGCCGACATCCTGCCCTGTATCCCGTCCAAGGGCTCGGTCGGGGCCTCGGGCGATCTGGCTCCTCTGGCCCATATGAGCTGCGTCCTGATCGGGGTCGGCGAGGCCCGGCACAAGGGTGAAACCCTGGAGGTCGAGGCCGCGCTTGAGCGGGCCGGGCTCAAGCCTCTGGTCCTGGGACCGAAGGAGGGGCTGGCGCTGCTGAACGGGACACAGTGTTCGACCGCCCTGGCCCTGGCGGGTCTGTTCGCAGCCGAGGCGGTCTTCGCCGCCGGCGTGGCGGCGGGGGCCCTGTCGGTCGACGCCTTGAAGGGATCGGACGCGCCGTTCGACGCCCGCATTCACGCCCTTCGGGGTCAACCCGGTCAGATCGCCGTGGCCGCACGGCTCAGGACCCTGATGGCGGGTTCGGCCATCCGCGACAGCCACCGCGACGACTGCGCCAAGGTGCAGGATCCCTATTCGCTGCGCTGCCAGCCTCAGGTCATGGGGGCGGTGCTGGACGTCCTGGCCACGGCGGCCGCCACGCTGGAACGTGAAGCCAACGCCGTGACCGACAATCCTCTGGTCTTCATTGAGGACGGGGATGTCATATCAGGTGGAAACTTCCACGCTGAACCTGTTGCTTTTGCTGCCGATCAGATCGCCATGGCCCTGTGCGAGATCGGCAATATCTCCGAACGCCGGACCGCCATCCTGGTCGATCCGAAGATGAGCGAACTGCCGGCCTTCCTGGTCAAGGAAAGCGGCCTGAACTCGGGCTTCATGATCGCCCAGGTCACGGCGGCGGCTCTGGTGGCCGAGAACCGGATGGTGGCCCATCCGTGCAGCGTGGACACGGTTCCCACCAGCGCCAATCAGGAAGATCATGTCTCCATGGCGACCCACGGCGCCAGGCGGCTGCTGGACATGGCCGAGAATACGGCGACCGTGGTCGGAATCGAGTTGCTGGCGGCGGCCCAGGGGCTGGAATTCCATCGTCCCCTGACCAGTTCGCCCCTGCTGGAACAGGTCGTCACCGTCGTGCGTGAGGCGGCCGCGCCCTACGCCAGCGACCATTATTTCGCGCCGGATATCGCCAGGGCCACCGACGGCGTGCGCGCGGGACGGTATCGCCTCTTCGCGCACGACCTGCTGCCGTCCGCATAGGTCGCTGACCTCTATTCGTCCAGCGGTTGAAGCGGCGCCCGGCGCAGGGCTGAAAGATTAGCAGAATTCGTGCAGAAGCAGACGGTCCTCAACTGGCGCATGACCAGTTGGAAGTGGGCGACCACCGCTTCCGTCGACACCATCGCCGCCGACAGGACGCCGGCGGCCTGACCCGCGATGTCGGCCCCAAGGCGGATCGCGCGCGCGACGTCCAGACCGTCGCGCACGCCGCCCGAACCGATCACGACCGCGTCTGGACAGGCCCGGCGCACATCAACGATGGTCCGCGCCGTCGGCATGCCCCAGTCGCCAAAGGCGGCGGCGTGGGCCCTGTCGGCGGGATCCGTCGCCCGCTCGCCCTCGATGAGCGCCCAGTTCGAACCGCCCGCGCCGGCGATATCCACGGCGGCGGCGCCCATGTCGGTCAGGCGGCGCGCGGTTCGGCCCGACAGGCCGGCTCCGGTCTCCTTGACCACCACAGGAACCTCGATCCTGCGGATCAGAGCCTCTAGTGCGGCGCCGACGCCCCACCAGTCGCGATCACCTTCGGGCTGACAGGCTTCCTGAAGCGGGTTCAGATGGACGATCAGGGCGTTCGCCCCGATCATCTCGATCACCCGCCGCGCCTCGTCCAGACCGAACCCCCGCGTCAGTTGCGCCGCGCCGATATTGGCCAGGATGGGGGTGTCGGGCGCCCGGTGGCGCAGCCCTATGTCCAGGCCGCCGCTGGCCCCCTCTTCCAGAGCCGTGCGTTGGGACCCGACCGCCAGGGCGATTCCCAGGTGCTGGGCCGCCTCGGCCAGACGGGCGTTCACGGCCTCGGCCCGCGCCGGACCGCCGGTCATGGCGCTGATCAGCAGGGGCGCCTTCAATCGGCGCCCCAGGAAGTCGGCGCCCAGGTCGATCTTGTCGTGATCCAGATCCGGCAGGGCCTCGTGCACGAACCGGATCGCGTCGAACCCGGCGTCGCGGGCGTGCCGACCACGCCCGGACAGCACCACGTCGAGGTGCTGATCCTTGCGGCCAAGGGCGCCGGGCGAAATGGCGTCGGTCATCGGGTTCGCCTAGGACCGGATCGTGGCCCGCATGGGGCGGTCAGGGCTGGCGTTCGACGGTCAGGGCATAGGCGCCCGTCTCATTCGGGCCCAACGACCGGGCTCGGACGACGAACCAGCCGTCTTCCGGCGCGGTCCAGTCCAGCTTGGCGTGGGTGTCCGAAAGACCGTCGTCGTCCGTGGCCAGGCTGGTGAAGTCCTCGCCGTCCTCGCCCAGGTCGATGAAGGCGTCGAAGGCGTTGGAGACCAGGGTGATCCGCAGTTTCTCGTCCTTCTTCGCCTGGAACCGATAGGCGTCGTAATAGGCGCCCCCGTCGATCAGGGCGTCGGAAAGGCTCAGCGTGCCGCGCGCCGTCGCGCCGACCAGAATACTGCCCGGCTTGGGCTCCGGGCCGCGATCGATCAACGCCAGCGAATAGAGCCCCTTCCCCTCGTTCGACAGCGGAGAGGCCCGCAGAATGTAGTCGCCGGACGACGGCAGGGTGAAGTTCAGACGCGAATCCGTTCCCTCGGCCAGCCCGTCGTCATCGCTCGACAGGGCGGAAAACTCGCCGTCGGCGGCGCTGATCTCGAGATAGGCGTCGAAATCGCCGGATCGCAGAACGGCTTGGACGCGCTGGCCTTCCTGGCCGGTGAAGACATAGGCGTCATAGTGTTTGCCCTCGTCGTTCTGGGGCTTTTCGGGCGTGATCTCGCCTTCCACGGTCTGGCCAAAGGTGATCGCAGACGGCGCAGGGGGCGGGGCGACTTCGCTGATCTTGAGGGTGAAACGGCCTTCGCCGTCATCGCCCAGGGCGCGCGCCTCGATCACATAGTCGCCGGCTGTCTCCAGCGTCCGGACGATGCGTGAGTCCGTGCCCGATCCGGCGCCGTCGTCGTCCTGATCCAGGACTGAATTGTCCGACGCCTGGCGCAGCGTCAGATAGGTGTCGAAATCCTTCGACGACATCTCGATGGCGACGCGCTGGCCCGCCTCAGCCGTGAACCGATAGAATTCGGTGCGCTGGCCATCGTCGTTCAGTCCCGTCTCATCGTTCAGATTCCCGTCAATGCTGTCGCCGACGGCGATGGGCTTGGCCGGCGGCGCAGGCGGCGCTTCCGACAGGCCCAGGGTGTAGGCGCCCTCCCCATCCCTGATGGCGGTGACGCGAGCCAGATATTCCCCAGCCGTCGGGGCGGTAAAGACGAGGCGCGAGTTCAGTCCGTCGTCGGGTCCATCGTCGTTCTGAGCCAGTTCGACGAAGTCGGCCCCGTTCATCCGGCCCACGCGAACCAGTGGATCGAAGGCCTCGGACTCCAGGGTGACGATCACCCTCTGACCTGCAGAGGCGCGGAAGGTGTAGGCGTCGTAGCGGCCGCCGTCTTCCTGTTCCGGATCACGGTCCGTCAGCGTCCCGGCTCGCTCATCACCGACGCGAAGGCCGACCGGACGCGGTGCGCGCGGGGGCGCGGGGCGTTCGCGCAGGGACAGGCTGTAGTCCCCGCCTTCCAGCCCGGCCAGGGTGCGGGCGCGCAGGACGTAGGTCCCGCTGGTTTCCGGCGTGAAGCGCAGCCGGGCGTCCGTGCCTTCGCCCAGGCCGTCGTCATCTTCGGCCAGCGGTTCGTCGCCGCCTTCGGCATAGATGGCCAGATAGGCGTCGAAAGCGTCGGACCTCAGCACCGCCTCCAGCCTCTGCCCCGCACGCGCCTCGAATCGGTAGGCGTCATAACGATAGGCGTCCTCGCCGGTCGTGGCCGCGTCCGTCTCGGTCAATGCGCCATCCACCGCAGCCCCGATGCGCAGGCCCTGTACGTCCTGAGCCAAGGCGGGCGAGGCGGCCCAGGCGAGGGCAAGGGCGCTGGCGGCGGCGACGAGGGACGAACGCTTCATCAAGAACACTCCGGAGTTTGTCGCGGATCATAGACGCCGAACCATGACGGCTGTAAATCGCCGCATCCTCATCCCCCCGGAGTCTTCCCCATGTCAGCCGAGCCCGCACGCGCGACCCTGATCGACGGCAAGGCCTTTTCGGTCGACCTGGTGGACCGCGTCGCCGCCGCCGCCGCGCGTCTGGAAGCCAGCCAGGGCGTCAAGCCGGGCCTGGCCGTCGTCATCGTCGGCGAGGATCCCGCCAGCCAGATCTATGTTCGCAACAAGGGCGAAACGACCCTGCGCGCGGGCATGCGGTCCGACACGCACCGTCTGGACGAGACCACGACCCAGGACGAGCTTCTGGCCCTGATCGCCCGTCTGAACGCCGACGCCGGCATCCACGGCGTCCTGGTTCAGCTGCCCCTGCCGAAACACATCGATTCATCGGTCGTGCTGGACGCCATCGATCCCGACAAGGATGTGGACGGCTTCCACGTGGTAAACGCCGGACGCCTGGCGGTCGGCCTGCCGGGCCTGGTCCCCTGCACCCCCCTGGGCAGTCTGATGCTGCTGAAGGACCAGTTGGGCGATCTGACGGGCCTGAACGCCGTCATCGTCGGCCGGTCCAACATCGTCGGCAAGCCGATGGCGCAACTGCTGCTGGGCGAAAGCTGCACCGTCACCATCGCCCATTCCAGGACCCGCGACCTGCCTGCCCTCTGCCGCACCGCCGACATCCTGGTCGCCGCCGTCGGCCGGCCGGAGATGATCAAGGGCGACTGGATCAAGCCGGGCGCGACCGTGATCGACGTCGGCATCAACCGCGTTCCCTCGGCCGACCCGGTCAAGGCGGCGGAGGGAAAGACCCGCGTCGTCGGCGACGTCGCTTTCAAGGAAGCCGTCGAGATCGCCGGACGCATCACCCCCGTCCCCGGCGGCGTCGGCCCCATGACCATCGCCTGCCTGCTGGCCAACACCTATTCGGCGGCCTGTCGCTCGATCGGCGTCGAACCGGAGCCATTGGACGCTTGAAGCGTTGCGGTCCTGAGGCGATAGTCGCCGCACCGGCGCAATCGCCGACAGGGGAAAATCCATGGCTCGCTTCAACGCTCGCGCTCTGGCTCTGACGACCGTTCTCGTCGCGGCGCCCGCCGTCACCGGCTGCGGCTACAACACTATTCCGACCAAGCAGGAACGGGCCGAGGCGGCCTGGGCCGATGTCCAGGCCCAGTACCAGCGTCGCGCCGACCTGGTGCCCAATCTGGTCGCCACCGTCCAGGGCGCGGCGATCCAGGAACGCACCACCCTGACGGACGTGATCAACGCCCGCGCCCGCGCCACCTCGGTCAATGTCTCGGCCGCCGACCTCAGCAATCCGCAGGCCTTCCAGCAATATCAGCAGGCTCAGGGCCAGCTGTCCGGCGCCCTGTCGCGCCTGCTGGTCTCGGTCGAGGCCTATCCCCAGCTTCAGGCCAATCAGAATTTCCTGACCCTGCAGTCCCAGCTGGAAGGCACCGAAAACCGGATCACCATCGCGCGCCGCGACTACAATGAGGCCGTGCGCGACTACAACACCACCCTGCGCACCTTCCCGAACGTGATCTGGGCCAAGACGGTGCATAGCGGATCGCAACCGATGCAGTTGTTCACCGCCACGGCGGAGGCCCAGTCGGCGCCCCAGGTGAACTTCAACCTGAACGGCGCTCCGGCCGCCACGCCCGGCGGCGGCGCCGCGCCGGTCGCGCCGGGCTCGACCCCGCCCGCCCCGTGAGCCTTCGCCCCGTTCGGACAGGACGTCCAGCGGGCGTCGTCGCCAGTCTGTTCGGTCTGATGGCCGTCCTGCTGTTCGCCGTGCCGGCGACGGCGCAGACGAAGCTCGACTTTCCGCCCCTGTCCGGACGCGTGGTCGATCAGGCTGATCTGCTGGATACGGCGACCGAACAGGCGCTGACCGACAAGCTGGCCGCGTTGGAAGCCCGATCCAGCGACCAGTTGGTGGTGGTCACGGTCCGCAGCCTGCAGGATCAGGAGATCGAGGACTATGGCTATCAGCTGGGCCGGGCCTGGGGCATCGGACAGAAGGAGGGCGACAATGGCGCCCTGCTGATCGTCGCGCCGACCGAACGCAAGGTGCGGATCGAAGTCGGGTACGGGCTGGAGCCGATCCTGACCGACGCCTTCTCGTCCATGGTCATCCGCGACGACATCCTGCCGGCCTTCCGCGACGGCGACTATCAGACAGGCGTCGTCAGGGGCGTGGACGCCCTGATCACCCAGCTGGAGCTGGATCCGGCCGAGGCCCAGGCGCGGGCGGCGGCCGCGGCGACCGAACCGGAGGGCGCGGGCGGCGCGGTGATCCTGCCTGTTGTCATCATCGGCTTGATCTTCATCATCTTTTTGGTCGGCGCGATCGGTTCGGGCGGACGCGGGCGTCGTCATCGTCGCGACGGCGTCACTCCCATACTGATCTGGGCGGCGTCGGAGGCTTTGAGAAACGCCGGTCGAGGGGGCGGCGGGGGCGGCTTCGGCGGCGGCGGCGGAGGATTTGGCGGCGGCGGCGGAAGCTTCGGCGGCGGCGGCGCTTCGGGAGGATGGTGATGCGGTTTACCGAAGACGACCGCGCGCGGGTCGCCGACGCCATCGCCTCGGCCGAGCGCGGCACCTCGGGCGAGATATTCTGCGTCGTCTCGCGCGGGGTCTCGTCTTACGCGGATGTCAGCCTGGCCTGGGCGGCCGCCGCGGCCCTGCTGGCGCCGACCGCGCTCATCCCGCTGGGCTTCACCCTGTCCTGGCCGGTCGGAGACGGTTGGGAAGCCGCCCACGTCACGGCCCAGGCCGTCGGCGTCGGTCAAGCCCTGGCCTTCTACGCCCTGGTCCAGGCGGTGATCTTCGTCGCGGTCTTCCTGCTGACCCGCATCCCTCCGGTGCTCCGTTGGATCACGCCGCGCAGTCTGCGTCAGGCCCGTGTGCGCAAGGCGGCCCTGCAGCAGTTCCTGGCGCATGGCGTCCACGTCACGCGCGAGCGAACCGGGGTGCTGATCTTCGCCGCTCTGAAAGAACATCAGGTCGAACTGATCGCCGACGAACTGATCCACCAGAAGGTCGATGAAGGGGTGTGGGCCGACGCTGTCGCCGCCCTGACCCGCGAACTGAAGGCCGGCCGACCGGTCGCCGGCTTCGAGGCGGCCATCGACCAGTGCGGCCGGGTCCTGGCGGCCCATTTCCCGCCCCGCGCCGACAATCCCAATGAACTGCCGGATCATCTGGTCCTGCTTTGATCGTCGCACAGGGGTCGCAATCGGCGGCCAAAAGGCCTAGCCGTCCGCTGGATTCGGACACGTCCCTGGGAAATCATGCCCCGCCTTCTGACCTATAACGTCCATCGCTGCGTCGGGACGGACAAGCGTCTGGATGTCGATCGCATCGTCGCCGTGATCGGCGAACACGAAGCCGACATCGTCTGCCTTCAGGAGCTGGACGTGGGCCGGGCCCGCACCGGCAAGGTGGATCAGGCCGAAGCCATCGCCGAAGGCCTGGCCATGACCTCGCGGTTCCATCCGGCCATGAGGGTCGAGGCCGAACTGTATGGCGACGCCATTCTGACGCCGCATCCGGACAAGCTGATCCGCGCCGACGCCCTGCCGACGGTGCGCGGCATCCCCGGCCTGGAGCCGCGCGGCGCCATCTGGTCCGAGATCCAGATCGACGGCGTCGGGGTCAATGTGCTGACCACCCATCTGGGCCTGGTCCCGCGTGAACAACGCCTGCAGGCGGCGGCCCTTGCGGGCGACGGCTGGTTGGCCGGCTGCACCGGCCCCACCCTGCTGGCAGGCGACTTCAACGCCACTTCGATCACCCGGCCCTACCAGACGCTGGCGCGCCGATTGGGCGATTGTCAGCGCCTTTTGAACCTGAAGCCGTCGGTCAAGACCTTCCCCTCGGGCTTCCCCGCCATCCGTATCGACCATTGTTTCGTCAGCCCGGAGATCCGCATCACAGGGGTCAAGGCGGACTTCTCGCCCCTGGCTCGGGTCGCCTCGGATCACCTGCCGCTGATCATCGACTTCGAGATCGTCCAGCCGTCCCGCTAGGACGAGGCCCCTAGCCGGGGGCCTGGCCGCCTTCCGACGCGGGCCGCGTGCGGTGCGAACGGTTCAGCCTTTTCCAGGGCCGCCAGGCGTCGGTCGATGAGGTGGGGTCGCCCAGTTGCCATTCGGCGAAGATCCGCTGGATCCGCGTCGGCGGATCCGAACCCAAGGACTTGAGCCGGTCACTGCCGAAACTGCTGATGGCCGCGCCCGTCGACCCCAGCACCCCCTCCACAGCCGCAAAATCCTGAGCTGGGACGCCGATCCAGTGACCGATGGTGCGATGGCGATGATGGACGATGACCGCGCGGCCGGCCGCATCGGTCGGCTCGACCGCGACGTCGCATTCGGTGTCCAGCCCCATCGACCGGTTGTTCAGATTGGACGATCCGATCCGCAACAGCCGATCATCGATGATCGACACCTTGGCGTGAACGATGATGCGGTCGCCCTCCGCCGTCAAAGGCGCGAAGGCGAAGAACCGATTGTATTTGTCGGCCTGTTCAAGCCGGTACAACACCTCGGCGCGGGCCGTATCCATGGTCATGCTGTCGAACCAGCTGGGGCTCTTGCCGGTAGAGACGACAACCACTTCCGGGCCGTCGACCTCGGCCAGGCGCTCGGCCAGGGCGGCGGCGATGATCGGCGAGGTGAAATACTGGTTCTCGAAATAGATCAGTCGTTTGGCCCGCCGGATCGCCTCCAGGTGCAAGGCCTCGTTTTCACGCACCTCGTGGCGGCCGCTCCACTTGGGTTCGGTGCGGGCGATGCCGACCGGCGCCTCGGTCATCTGCACCGGCACGCCGTCAGGCCAGGGATCGCTCTCGACCTCGTCCGGCACGGTCCGTTCCCAGGTCGCCTTGAACCAGCGTTCGCGCGCCAGATCGCCCAGAGCGCGCGCGGCCGGCCCATCCATCACGCACATCACCTCATGCCGGGCCTTGCAGATCACGCCGTTCGGCAGGGCGCGACGCGGATCTCCGTCCAGATGTTCGACAGAATCCCAACGATCCGTCGAGATGTCGCCCCCGCCGCAGAAGGCGACGCGGTCGTCAATGACGATGACCTTCTGGTGGTGACAGGCCCCGATTGGGCCAGGCGCGTCCATGCGGAACTCGACCATCCGCCTGCGGAACCAGCGCTGGGCGCGGTGGGGATAGAAGCCCTGGGACGCGGCAATCAGCAAAGGCGACTTCCAGATCAGCAGCCGGACGTCCAGGTCCGGCTTGCGCTTCACCAGCATGCGCAACTGGTGGCCGATCTCATGCTGTCTTTCGCCGGGCCGGGTCTCCGGATCCAGGTGGGTGCGGGGGTCGAACTGCCAACCCAGGACAACGATCGACCGTTCAGCTTTCTGGAGGGCGGAGGACAGCGCGTCGAAATAGGTTTCGTTCTCCATCAGGATGGAAAACCTGTGCGCGATCTCGCTGCGCCAGACGCCCGCTCCGGGGGTCAGCAGACTGCCGTCATAGCTGTCGCCGTCTTGGGTCATTCAGCCTGCCTGCCCGATTCGCATGACACCGCGATGCGGACGCCCTCCTCTTCTCCGTTTCATGCACGCCACGCCCGGTCAATCTTTACGCGGCGGGATTGTGACGTTCGCCAAACAGGCGCATAAAACAATCGGCCATGGGGGCTGTTGGAGACGCCGTCTATGCAGGCGCTGGTGGAACTGATCGCTGGCTTCATCGCATTGCTGGCGGCTGCCGTACTGTCGCAGTTCGGCGTCGACATCCATTCGTCCCAGCCTGCGGAACGCGAAGTCCATCGCAGCGCAGACTGCCGTCCGGACAAGTCCGCCGCCTTCAGCGCAGATACCAGGCGCGATTGCTGATCGCGAACAGTCCACGTCTGTTGAATCTGTACGGCTTGGACCTTGGGTTTTGACCCGCTAGGGTCGAATCGGCGCGTTCTCGCGCGCCACGCGCATGAATCGAGCTCGACGCCTGATGAAATCCCGTAACCGGCCGCCGCTTAAACTGACCAACGACGAGGCCGTCCCGCCCCTCGAGATGCCGGACACGCCTGCGTCTGACGTCGAGATCGAAGTCGAGGTCGGGCCGACGCCCGAGATTGAAGCCGAGCCGCATGCGGAGTTGGAGCCTCTGCCCGTAAGGCCGCCCGAACGGCCCATGTCCGAACGCCGCCGCCGCCGTCTGGCGGAAGAGGCGCGCCAGGCCGAGGAACGCGCCGCCGCCGCTCTGAAACCCAAGCCGGAGCCCCTGCCCGAGGCCGAGCCTGCCCCGCCGCCCGTCGAATCCCTCGACGTCGTCCCGTCCGTCGCGCCGGAGATCGATCCGGAACCGACGTTTGAATCTTCCGCCGCTGTCGAGATGGCCGTGGCCGCAGGCAAGCCCCCGGCGCCGTTCGAGCTGTCGTCGCCTCAAACCCTGAGATCAAGCGTTTCCGCGCGTGCTGCAGCGACCGCGAGCGGCCGGACCGCCTATCTGATCGCCGTCCTGGCCTCGGCCCTGTGGATCGGCGGTGTCGCTTCATGGGCCGCGTATGAGTTCGGCTCCGGCGCGGCGGACCTGGATCCGTTGCGCTTCGCCATCTACGCCCTGATGGCGCTGGCGCCGGCCGGCCTCGCCATAATGCTGGCCCACGCCGTACGCCAGGGCGCCGGTCTGGCCGCCGAGACACGGCGCGCCCGCGATATGGCCGAGGCCCTGGTCGCCCCCACCGCCCTGGCCGCCCAGCAGACCGGCCAGGTGCTGAATTCCCTGCGGACCGATATCGACCACGCAGCCCTCGCGGCCGAACGCGCCCGCAACGACATGGTCCTTTTGCGCCAGGCCCTGGCCGAGGAGACGGATCGCCTGAACGCAGCCGCCGAGAACGCCGCCCGCACGGCGCGTCGCCTGACCGAAAACCTCGCTCGCGAGCGTGATCAGATGCAGACCCTGGGGGTCCATCTCGACAGCCAGGCCACAGGCGTCATCGATGCGGTCGAGCGGCAGTCGCGAATGGTCGCCGACGCCTCCGACCTGGCCCAGGCCCAGCTCCGCGAGGCCGAGGCCGCCCTGGCGGCTCGCGCCGCCGATCTGGCCGCCGCGGCCGGCGAGGCCCAGGACGCCGCCCGCGTCGCCGCCGACGACCTGGCCCGCCAGACCATACGGCTGGAAAACGCCGGCTCCGGCGTGGCCGAACAGATCCAGTCGGTCGAACAGGGGCTGAGCCAGCAGCGCGCCGCCCTGGTCACGGCCGCCTACGCCCTGCGCACCGATCAGGAAGACTTCTCCGCCCAGGTCGAGAGCCAGCGGGCCCAGTTCGTCGAAAATCTGTCGGCGACACGCACAGCCGCCGATGAAATGGGCCGGACCTCTCAGACGTCGATCGAGAGCCTGCGCGAAATCCTGGAAGCCGCCGGCGACCAGTTCCGCGCCCTGGTGGACATGTCCCAACGCGAGGCCGACGGTTTCGACGCCGCAACCAAGGTTTCGCTGGATCGGTTCGAGGCCCTGGCCGCCGACGCCCGCGACACCCTGATGGAGGAAACCCGCCGGGCGCTGGAACAGATGCGCGCCACGGCCGAAGATTCCCGCGCCGCCGCCGCCGACGCCGCCGAACAGGCGCGACTGCGCGCCGACCGGCTGGGCGAGGCCTTGTTCGAGGCGGCCCAAAAGGCCGATCAGGCCGCCGACGCCCGTATCGAGGATGCCCGTCGCATCGTCGGCGAGACCTCGGGCCTGGTGGACGAGGCCGGCGAGCGGATGGTCAAACGGCTGGAAAGCCTGGTGGACCGCCTTAACTCCGCTCTGTCCGAGATCGACACCGCCGTCGCCGATGTGGACGAACGCGCCGCGCGTCTGCCGGAACAGGCGCGCGCCCGCGTCGACGCCGTCCGCGCGAGCGTGGAGGAAGGCCTGGCGTCCCTCGCCGCCGCCTCACGCAAGGCCGCCGAAGACACGGAGGCCCTGGATGTCGGCTTCCAGGAACGGGTCCGCCGCAACTATGACATGCTGACCGAGGCCGTGCGCCTGATGGGGGTGGTCTCGGGCGACGCCCCGACCGGCCGTATTCGCGAGCTTCCGCCTGAGCCGGAACGCCATCGGCAGCCGCGAAGCGCCACGCCGACCGAGCCCTCGCCGGAAGACAGGGCGGCCGACAGGGGCTTCGGGCTTCGCAATCGTCTGCGTCTGGCCCCGACGGAAACGCCGCGCGCTGCGCCCGCGCCGGACGCCGGCCTCGACTGGAACGATCTGGTGTCCGGCGGCCGCGACGATCCGCCTCTGGATCTGGACACGCCGACGGCCAGCCCTGCGGAAACCGCCGCCCTGTCGGACCGGGTCGCGGCCGCGATCCGCCGCATGGGCGTCGATCCCAATGCGCTCCTGCCCCGTTCACGCGTGGAAGAGGCGGCGCGTATGCTGGGCGACGGCGACGCCGACGGCGCGCGTCGCATCGTGCGCCGTGTGGCGCCGGCCGCCGTCCGCAGCGTCTCGCGCCGTGTGCTCAGCGACCCCGAACTGCGCGCCGACGCCGAGCGCTATGTGGCCGTCTTCTCTCAGGACATATCCACCTACGCGCGCAGCGGCGACGCTCAGGCCGTGCAGAACCGCCTCGCCTCTGACGGGGGTCGCGCCTTCATGCTGTTGGACGCGGCCGTTGGAGACCTCGGTTGAGGCTTGACGGCGGACCCAAGTTCGAGCCACCTGCCTCGGTCACGAAAACGTCACGCGGTGGGCGGGGTTTAAGGTCGAAATGACGAACGAGACCGAAGGCCCCAACCGGCCTGACCGACGCCCCGGAATCGCGATCTGCACCTATGACGGCGATTCCGGCTGGGATCTGGTCGAGGATCTCTCCGGCGAAGCCTGGAGTCCCCCGGGGGCCCGCACGATCCGGGTGTCCATGGGCGATCCGGACGCCCTGGCCGACACCTTGGGCGCGGATCTGAAAGACGGCCGCTGCCGCGCCGTTCTCCTGGTCGGTCGCACGCACAAGGGCGCCGCCTTCCGCATCCAGATGCGGGCTGAAAACAGGGCCTTGGACCGAAAGGACCGTCTGTCTGTCACCGGTCCGGGCGTGGCCCGCACCACCGCTCCCGTCGCCGACATCCTGCGCGCCCTTCACGCCTCCGGCCTGCCCGCCGAGGCCTCGTCAGAGGCTGAGGACGATGCGGGCTCCTATCTGCTCTATCGCATCCTCGCCGACCTCGACGATGGACCGCACACCCCCGCCGTGGGCCTGTTGCGGTCTCCGGCGTCCGCCGATGAGACGGCGGTGAAGAAGGCGGTCAAGGCCGCCGCCTCGATCATGGCCGGCCATATGGCCCTGTCGCCTCGAACCTAGCCCGAGCAACCAGCATCGGCTTCAAGGCCATGACGGCGATCAGGCCCAATCCGGCCAGGCCGGCCATCGCCAGATATCCGCCCGCGCCATAGGCGTCGTACAGCGGACCGCTCGCCAGGGTCGCCAGACCGATCAACACCCCCGCCGACAGGGTCGAGCTCAGGGTCTGGGCCGCCGTCTGGCTGTCGCGTGGGGCCAGCCGTTCGATCAGTTCGATCCCGGCCAGATAGCTGGCCGCAAAACTGAGGGCGTGCAGCGCCTGGAGCGGCCACAGGATCCACAACGGGGGCGCCGCCGCCATCAGCCCCCAGCGCAGCACGGCCGCCGCCGCAGCGAGCGCCAGCAGCGGCCAGGCTCCAATTCCGCGACGACGACGCCAGGGATCGACAATCCACATGAAGCCGATCTCGGCCGCCACGGCGAAGGCCCACAACAGCCCCGTCAGATGCGGTTCAATCCCCTGCCCCCGCCAGACAATCGCGGAGAAACCATAGTAGAAGGCATGGGCCGCCTGCACCGCGCCTATGGCGACCAGGGCCGTCACCAGAACGGGATCTTTCAACAGCCGCCCCATGCCCCGAAACCGATCCCAGCCGGGGATCGGAGGGCCGTCATGCACCGGCTCGGCGGGCAGCACCCGCCAGGCTACGACCGCTATGCCCAGACAGGCCAGGATCACGCCGACGATGACCGCCTCGGGCCCCGTCGCCCGCAGGACGAACCCCACGGCGATATTGGTCGCGACAAAGGCGGCGGAGCCGAAACCGCGCGGCACGGCGAAGCTGAATCCTTCACGACGGGCCAGTCTCAGGGTGAGAACGTCCGTCAGCGGGATGATCGCCGCCGCGCCTGTCGCGCCGATGAACCAGCAGACCGCCCAGGCCGCGAATCCTTCGGACAGACCCGCCGCTCCGTATCCCAGGCCGGCCAGGGCGGCGAGAAGGGCTATAGGCGTGCGGCGATAGCGAAAGCCGTCGGCCCAGACGGCCAGGGCAGGCCCCGTGATCAGCCGTCCCAGCATGGGGGCGGCCAGAAGGACGCCGATCTCCGCCCCGCTCAGTCCCTGGGCGCGCATCCAGAGGCCGGCGTAGGGCAGGCTGACGCCCAATCCGCCGAACATCAGGACATATTGCAGCGCCGCGCGCGATCTGGATCCCAATTCCATCGCCCGCGCATAGCAGACTTCCCGGATTCGTCAGGCTAGGTTCCTTGCATGACACCGAGTCGCAATCTGATCGTCTTCGCCGCCCTGAACGGGGCTCTTGCCGTCGCCCTGGGCGCCTTTGCGGCCCATGGCGCCGGGCCGCAGGTCAAGACGCTGCTGTCCACCGGCGCCCATTATCAACTGGCCCACGCCGTCTTCGCCCTGGCCTGCACCCTGTGGACCGGCGGCGGTCGATGGGCGCGGATCGCCGGCTGGCTGGGCGCGGCGGGCGGACTTGTGTTCTCGCTCGCCCTGGCCTTCGTCGCCCTGCTCAGTCTGCCCGTCATGGGCGCCGTCGCTCCGATCGGCGGCCTGCTCATGATCGCCGGTTGGCTTTGCCTGGCCTTTGCGGCATTTCGTTCCTAACCCTCAGTACGGCCGCATACGGGCCCAATAGAAAGACCTCGCAAGCATGGCCTTCCCCACGCCCGTCGAGCCGCGTCGCGAACTCTACCCCGAGATCGAACCCTTCGCCTCAGGCTGGATGACCACCGACGGCGTCCACGAAATCTATTACGAGGAAAGCGGCAATCCGCAGGGCCGGCCGGTTCTGGTGCTGCACGGCGGACCCGGCGGCGCCGTCAATCCCGGCATGCGCCGCTATTTCGATCCGGCCCAGTATCGGATCATCATGTTCGATCAGCGCGGCTGCGGCCAATCCCGCCCCCACGCCTCGCTGGAAAACAACACCACCTGGACCCTGATCGAGGACATTGAGCGGCTGCGGGAACGGTGCGGCGTCGACAAATGGGTGGTGTTCGGCGGGTCCTGGGGCTCGACCCTGTCCATGGCCTACGCCATCACTCATCCTGAGCGCGTCCTGGCCCTGGTTCTGCGTGGCATCTTCCTGCTGACCAGGAAGGAGTTGCACTGGTTCTATCAGGACGGCGCCTCGATGATCTTCCCGGACGCCTGGGAAAGGTTCGTCGCCCCCATACCCGAAGCCGAACGCGGCGACCTGATGGGCGCCTATTACAAGCGGCTGATCGGTGACGACGTCGCCGACCGCGAACGTTGCGCGGTCGCCTGGTCCAGCTGGGAAGGCGAGACGGTCAGCGTCGAGGGCCCCAACGCCAGGCCGGACAAGTTCGCCGAACCCGAATTTGCGGTCGCCTTCGCCCGGATCGAGAACTGGTTCTTCACCAACGCGGGCTTCTTCCCCGAGGATGGCTGGATCGTGAAGAATGTGGACCGGATGCGCCACATCCCCTGCTGGATCGCCCAGGGCCGGTTCGATGTCGTCACCCCGATCGCCAGCGCCTGGTCCCTGCACCGGGCCTGGCCCGAGGCGAAGCTGGACATCGTCGCCGACGCCGGCCACGCCTCGTCGGAGCCGGGCATTGTCGACAGCCTGGTCCGCGCCACAGACTGGGCCGCCGGACTCTGATCTCAGAAACGGGCGAATGACGGCGCCGGGCAGGTTCGTCCCGCCCGGCGCCGTTCGTCGTCAGGCCGCGTCCACCAGCACGACCTCGGCGTCCGAGATCGCCCTGACGGTCACGACATCCTCCTGGGCGATCGCAGCGCCGTCGCGGGCGTTCAGGCGAACGCCATTGACTTCGATCTCGCCCTTGGCCGGAACCAGATAGGCGCGGCGGTTCGATCCCAGGGCGTAGTCGGCGCTGTCGCCGGCGTTCAGGGTCGCCGCCACGATCCGGGCGTCGGTGCGGATCGACAAGGCGTCCGCATCACCTGCAAAGCCCGAGGCCAGGACCACGAACTGGCCCGAACGTTCGCCTTTGGGGAAGGGTTTGGTGCCCCAGCTGGGCGCCTCGCCACGCTTGGTCGGCTCGATCCAGATCTGGAAGATCCGGGTCAGATCGGGCTCGGCGTTGTATTCCGAGTGACGGATGCCGGTGCCCGCGCTCATCACCTGGACGTCCCCGGCCACGGTGCGGCCCTTGTTGCCCAGGCTGTCCTCATGGGTGATGGCCCCGTCGCGGACATAGGTGATGATCTCCATATCGGCGTGCGGATGGGGCGGGAAACCGGTGCCGGCGGCGATTTCATCGTCGTTCCAGACCCGCAGATTGCCCCAGCTCATCCGCTTGGGATCATAATAGTTGGCGAAGGAGAAGTGATGCTTGGCGTTCAGCCAGCCATGGTTGGCGCCGCCCAGCGATTCAAACGGTCTACGCTCGATCATCGGTCTATCCTCAGGCCGGGCCGTCCCGGCGTCATTGACTTGACGCCAAGATAGAGATCGACGACCGAACAGAAATAGAAACACCTGAAACTCATCGTTTCCAACGCAGAGGCCGCCATGTCCCGCCTGCCCGACCTCGAGGCCATCGCCATCTTCGCCAAGGTGGCGGAGGCCCAGTCCTTTTCCGGCGCGGCCGACGTAATGGGAATGTCCAAGGCGACCGTGTCCAAGGCGGTTACACGGCTGGAGCAGCAGCTGAAGACCACCCTGCTGCACCGGACCTCGCGCCGCTTCTCCCTGACCGACGCGGGTCGGACCCTGGCGGCGCGCGCGGGCCTGATGCTGGCCGAGGCCGAGGGGGCGGTGTCGGAGGCCCTGGACATGTCGGTAACGCCGCGCGGCCTCGTGCGGGTGGCCGCCCCCATGTCCTTTGGCATGGCCTATGTCGCCCCCGCCCTGCCCGAGTTTCTGGCCACCCATCCCGACGTCTCTGTCGACCTGCATCTGTCGGACGAGGTGATCGACCTGGTCGGCGGCGGATTCGATTGCGCCCTGCGCATCGCCACCCTGCCGGATTCCTCCCTGACGGCGCGTCGCCTGAGGCCTGTCGAGCGCCGGCTGGTGGCCTCGCCGGACTATCTGGCCCAGCGCGGCCGCCCGACCCATCCGCACGATCTGGAACGTCATGCCTGTCTCGGATACGCCTATATGCCCACCCCCGACGTCTGGCGGTTCATCAATGACGCGGGGGAGGAAGTGTCGGTCCGACCGCGCGGCCCGCTTCGGGCCAACAACTCAGACGCCCTGACCGCCTCGCTTTGCGCGGGCCTGGGAGTCTTCCCTCAGCCGGACTTCATCTACTGGAAGGACGTCGCCGACGGTCATCTGGAGACGGTGATGAGCGACTGGCGACTGGCGCCCATCGCCCTGCACCTGGTCGCGCCGGGCGGCGGGCCGCGACCGGCGCGGGTCACGGCCCTGATGGACTATCTGGCCAGACGGTTCAGCGGCCCCCTGTGGCCCGGTGATACGGTCGGGCGCTGACGCCTCAGCCGCACTTCACCTGCTGGATCACGCCCGACGCCTCGTCATAGACGAAGTTCACCCGGTTCTCGCGATAGTCCATGGTCGCGGCGCAGGTGGTGCACAGCACCCTGAAGCTCTGCCCTTGCGGCGCGGCGGGCAGCGTCGAACGATTGCGCCCGACATAGGCCTGGTAATCCTCGACCCTGCAGGCCTTGAAGGCGGTCTCGCCGCCCGGCGCTGGGGGCGTTGCGGGCGTTTGGGCGCAGGCCGACAGCGCAAGTCCGGCGGCCATCAGGGAACTCAGGATGAAGGCGGTCTTCATGGTCGTCTCCAGGGTCCGTCACGGCCTAGCCGCAGCGGACCTGTTCGATGATGCCGGTGTCGGCGTTGTAGAAGATGTTCAGCCGATAGGCCGAATAGTCCTGGCTGACAGGACAGGTGGTGCAGGTGACGCGGCGGTTCACCACATCCACCGGCACGGGAATCTCGGTCCGGGACTTGCCGACCAGATACTGCATTTCGCCGGCCTTGCAGATGTCGGTCGTCTGTCCGGTCGGCATACGGCTGCCGACCGGCGGGTTCAGCTGGGCGCGTTCGACCGTGCGGGGCGCCGGCTGGTCGGCGACGGGCGTCGAACAGGCCGCCAGCAGACCCAGTCCCACGAACCCGGCGATCAGGCCGCCTTTTCCCAGCGCCCTTCGTCCGTCTGACGCCAATAGGCCAGATTGGCGCCCTGTTCTTTCAGCGTCTTCCAGCGCCCGCGCGCGTGTTGCAGCGCCGGCTCGTCCCGACCGTCGAAAATGATGAAGCATCGTTCAAACCCTTCCGTCACGCCCAGTTCTGCGTCGTCGACGATGAACAGCGCCTGAGCGCCGTTCAGGTTCTCTCCCGATTCGCTCAGCAGCACAGGCTGGCGATCCGCATGGGGCTGATCGGCCCGGCCATGCGGCAGGAAACTCTCATCATGAAAACTCCACAGCCGCTCATCGACATCGTCCAGCCGATGGGCGTGCGCCGACTTGATCAGGGCGCGCCAGCCCCGCTCGAGGGTCTTCTCGAGCAGGGTCGGCAGCACCTGGTCCAGCGTGGAACGCTCCAGATGGTAGAACCAGATTTCGGGCTTGCCGCTCATCCGGCTCTACCGTCCGGAACTCAGGCTTCGTAGGCGTCGGCCACCATGCGATCCAGCGTGCGCACGGCGAAGCCGACGCCGCCTTCCGGCACGGTGGGGCTGGGGCTCTTGTTGGCCCAGGCGGTCGGGGCGATGTCCAGGTGCGCCCACGGCACGCCGTTGGTGAAGCGCTGCAGGAACAGGGCGGCGGTGATCGAACCGCCGGCGCGGCCGTTGCCGGTGTTCTTCACATCGGCGATCTTCGAGTCGATGTGCTGTTCATAGATGTCGGGGATCGGCATCCGCCAGAAATTCTCGCCCACCTTCTTCGACGCCGCCAGGATCGGATCGGCCACCGCGTCCGAGTTGGAGAAGACGCCGGCGTAATCCAGGCCCAGGGCCACGATCATGGCGCCCGTCAGGGTGGCCAGGTCGATCATGAATTTCGGCTTGAAACGCTGCTGCGTGTACCAGAGGGCGTCGGCCAGGACGAGGCGGCCCTCGGCGTCGGTGTTGATCACCTCGACCGTCTGACCCGACATCGACACGACCACGTCGCCCGGACGCTGGGCGTCGCCGTCCGGCATGTTCTCGACCAGACCCAGCACGCCGACGGCGTTGACCTTGGCCTTGCGGCCGGCCAGGGCGATCATGGTTCCGGTCACGGCGGCCGCGCCGCCCATGTCCCACTTCATGTCTTCCATGCCGTCGGCCGGCTTGATCGAGATGCCGCCGGTGTCGAAGCAGACGCCCTTGCCGACGAAGGCGATCGGCTGGCCGCCGGCCTCGCCGCCGTTCCACTTCATGACCGCCAACTGGCTTTCGCGACGGCTGCCCTGGCCGACGCCCAGAAGGGTGCGCATGCCCAGCGTCTCCATCTCGGCCTCGCCGAGGATTTCGACCTCAAGACCCAGGCTTTCCAGCGCCTTGACGCGTTTGGCGAACTCGGCCGGGTACAGGACGTTGGCGGGTTCGGACACCAGGTCGCGGGCGAAGATCACGCCGTCGGCGACGGCCGAGAGGGGCTCCAGCGCGGCCTCGGCGGCGCGCAGGTCCGACGTCACGACGCGGATCGCGGTGATCGACGGGATCTTGTCGGGCTTCTGGGTGGTCCGGTACTTGTCGAACCGATAGGCGGCCAGACGGGCGGCGAAGCCAACGCGGGCCGCCTGTTCCGGCGTCAGGCCCGAGGCGTCGATGGTCAGAACCTCGGCGCCCGACAGTTTCACCGCCGCATAGGCGGCGCCGCCGAAGGCCTCGACCGCCAGGTCGTCCAGCTTGTCCGCAGCCCCGGCGCCGACCAGCAACACGCAATCGGCGTTCACACCCGACGGCGCGGCGATGCTCAGCGTCTGTCCAGACTTGCCGACGAAACGGCTCTTGGACATGGCTCTAGTCAGGGCGCCGTTGGCCTTGGCGTCCAGTTCCGGGCCTGAACCGGCAAGCGTGCGGTCCTCATGAACCGGCACGGCGAGAATTTCAGCGGCGTCCACGGCAGCGACGAACTCGATCTTCATACAGTGACTCCAGCCAGGCCCCACCCGGCGTTTACAACGGAAGAAAAAGACAAACGGCGCGTCTGCTTGTCGCGGACGCGCCCTCCTGTGCTACTAGATGCGCCTCATTATCGCCGCCTGCAACCGGGCGAAGTCCATCCGCCCATGACCCTGATTCAAAGATACCTTTTCCGCCAGATCTCGCTGCCCGTGGTTGCGGCCTGCGCTTCCTTGGCTGGAATCGGAATTCTGAGCCAAAGCCTCGACCAACTGGAAGTCATTGTCGAACGCGGCCAGAGCGTGTGGGTCATGGTGAAACTGACCCTGCTGGCCTTGCCCCAGCTGCTGGCGGTCATCCTGCCGATCGGTCTGTTCGTCGGCGCCCTCATCGCCCTGACCCGAATGCAGCGCGAGCAGGAACTGACGGCGGCCTTCGCCGGCGGAATGACGCGATGGCAGGTAATCTCGCCCGCGGCGCGACTGGCGTTCCTCGTGCTGATTCTGAATCTCGTGATGACCCTGTTCGCCCAGCCGTGGGCCCAGCGTGAAGCCCGCAACCAGGCTTTCGCCATTCGCACGGACCTGGCGGCCCTGCTGGTCGAGGAGGGCCAGTTCGTCCAGGGACCGGACGGCTTGACCGTCTATGTCCAGCAGATCGAACAGAACGGCCTTCTGAAAAACCTGTTCGTCTACCTCGATGACGGCAAGTCGACCCAGAACTGGAGCGCCGCCGAGGCGCGTTTCGGTCGTGACGCCGCCAATGAGCCGGTTCTCACCATGATCGACGGTTCCTGGCAGAAATATTCGTCGCGCGGCGTGCTCGAGACACTGTCCTTTGACAGATACGACTTCCCCCTGGGCCAGTTCTCCGGCGTGACCGAGCAGATTCGCTACAAGCCGGCCGACCTCTATCTTCGCCAGTTGTTGAACCCCTCGCCCCGCGTGCTGGAGACCGCCGGCTCGCGCGGCGAGCTGCTGGCCGAGGCCCACGCCCGCATCGCCGCCCCGCTCTACGCCCTTGTCGCCATGGCCATGGCCCTGGCCGCCATCATGGGCGGATCGTTCAGCCGCACCGGCTATTCGCTGCGGATCGCCAAGGCGGCGGGCGTCTTCCTGTTGGTCCGGGTGATCGGCTACGGACTGGTGGCCGCCAGCGCCTGGAACCCGTGGATGAACATCCTGCAGTATCTGGCGCCCCTGATCGTCGTCGCAGCGGCCGTGCGGCTGCTGTTCCGCGCCCTCAAGCCCCGCAAGCGCCGAAAGTCGCCGGTCATCGACCGGCTGCGCGCGAGATTCGCATGACCCTGGCCCTTCTCTCGCCTTCCCGATTGCGCCTGCCTCGGCTGGGGCGGATCGAACGCTATGTGCTGATCCAGCAGCTTCGTTCCCTGGGCGTGGCCCTGGCCGTGATCTCCGCCCTGGTCATGCTTATCGACTTCGTCGAGGTGTCGCGCGGCGTGGGTTCGGATCAGGACCTGTCCGCCCTGCGTATCCTGGGCCTCGTAGCCCTGAAGTCGCCGTCGGTGATCGTTCAGCTTCTGCCCTTCGTCTTCCTGTTCGGAACCTTGGCCGCCTATATCGGCCTGAATCGGCGCAGCGAACTGGTGGCCATGCGGGCGGCGGGCGTTTCGGCCTGGCGGTTCGTGCTGCCGGCTGCAGGCATGGCCTTGGTCCTGGGGGTTCTGACCGTGACCGTTCTGGGCCCGCTCGCTTCGGCCGGCGACGGCCTGTGGCAGCGCGAACGGGCGCGCATCTCCGGAACAGCCCCCGGCGCCAGTTCCAACGACGCCATCTGGCTGCGCGAGGGCGACGACCAGAGGCAGATGATCATTCGCGCCGGGCGGCAGGACCGCGCCAACGCCCGGCTGCTGGATGTCACCTTCTTCATCTACACGACCGATGCAGAGGGCAACCGGGACTTTTCGGAACGGATCGACGCCCGGTCCGCCGCTCTCAGCGCCGGCCGCTGGCGGTTGACCGATGCGGTGGGCGCCAGCATCGGCCAGCGCGCCGTGACCTATTCCAGCCTCGACCTCCTCTCCAGCCTGGCGGATGAAGAGGCCTTCGAGCGGTTCGCCCGCCCCCAATCGACGCCCTTCTGGTCATTGCCGAATCAGATCCAGCGAATCGAGGACGCCGGCTTCGCCTCCACCGCCTATCGCCTGCGCTTCCAGCAGCTGCTGGTCACCCCCCTGGTGTTTGCGGCCATGTCGATCCTGGCGGCGGCGTTTTCGTTGCGACTGATGCGTCTGGGCGACCTGGCGAAGATGAGCGTGGCGGCCGTTGTCCTGGGCTTCGCTTTCTTCTTCCTGAACCAGTTTTCGTCCGCCATGGGATCGGCCGAGGTGGTGCCCCCCTTCGTGGCGGCCTGGTTGCCGCCGATATTGACGGCGCTCGCCGCCTTCACCTTGCTGTTCTATACCGAAGACGGCTAAGCGAGCGCCTCGCTCAAGACAGACGGATGGTTCATGCAGGGTGATCGCGATCAGCGTTCGAAGGCCTTCCGGGCGCGGCTTCTGGCCGGCGCGGCCCTGTTCGTCTGCGTCCCCTTCGCCGGTGTCGCCGCAGCGCAGACGACGCCCGCCTCGGACGGCCTGCCTCAAGGCGCCGTCTATGTCGACGCCGTCAGCACCAGCCGCACCGGCGATCTAATCACCGCCGAAAGCAACGGCGGCGACCGGGTCTATCTGCGCGCAGACGGCAATGTGCTGCGTGGCGACAACCTCGCCTATGACCTGTCCAGCGGCGCCGCCTCGGCCAGCGGGCGCGTCGAAGCCGTGTCGGCGGATGGGACCATCGTCTACGCCAGCCATCTGGAAACCGATCGCGACCTGAAGGCGGCCATAGCGGTCGATTTCGCGACACGGTTCGAGAACGGCGCCAGTCTGATGGCGGCGACGGCGGTGCGGCGCAGCGAAAACGTCAATGAACTGAACTACGCCATTTTCACCCCCTGCCCGATCTGTGATGCAAACGGTCCCAAACGGCCCAGCATCTCGATCCAGGCGGAAAAGGTGGTCCAGGACGAAGCCCTGCGCGCCGTCATCTATCGCAACGCCATCTTCCGGGTCGGCGGCGTCCCGGTCTTCTACACCCCGTTTTTCGCCCACCCCGACCCTACGGTGAAACGGGCGTCTGGCCTGCTGGTGCCGATCATCAACTATGATGAAGGCCGGGGCGTCTCGATCGAGGCTCCCTATCTTCACGTCGTGTCGCCGTCCGAGGACTGGCTCATCAGTCCGCAGATCAACACGCGCGTCGCGCCGCTGCTGAACCTGCAATGGCGCCGCCGGTTCGTGAACGCTTCGATCTTTGCGCGCGGCGGCTACACCTACGAACGCAATTTCGGCGATTTCGACCTGAACGGCGACGGCGCCTATGAAAGCAACGTCCGTTTCGGCGACAAGGAACACCGCAGCTATCTGCTGTCCCACGGCGAATACGATCCTGACGGCCCCTGGCGTTTCGGCTTCACGGCGGAGCGCACGTCCGACAAGACCCTGTTCGACCGGTATGACGTGCGCAACACCTATCAGGACAACGGGCTGTATTACGGTGACCGTCGTCGGCTGATCAGCCAGATCTACGCCGAGCGTCAGACCGAGCAATCCTATGTTTCGGTCGCCGCCTTCTCCATTCAGAGCCTGCGGCTGGACCCCGCGTTCGAGGCCAACGACTTCCGCGACGCCTCCGGCTTCAAGGTGTTCGAGGAGGACGACGACCTGCCCCTGGTCGCGCCGCTGATCGATGCGCGCTGGGAACCCGCAGGCTACGTCTTCGGCGGTCGACTGCGGCTGAAGGGATCGGCGGTTTCGCTGTACCGCGATAATTTCGTCGGCACGCCGATCCTGAACCCTGACATCGTGCCGGCGGTGACGACGGGCTTGTCCGGCGTGGATAGCCGGCGAGTGACCGCCCAGGCGGAATGGCGTCGAACCTTCATCACTGGCCTGGGTCTGCGGGTTGAGCCGTTTGTCGACGCGAGGGTCGATCTCTACTCCCTGTCCGATCTGCCGCCGATGATGGGGGGCGACAGCGACGAGTCGCTCAGCCGCACACGCTTCAGCGCCGGGGTCGATGTCAGCTATCCGTTGATCAAACGCACCCAGCGCGCGGACATCATCCTCGAGCCGGTCGTACAGGTTTCGGTTTCCAACAAGACCGACATAGATCCCCGCATCCCGAACGAGGATTCGCAGGTCATCGAGTTGGACGAGTCATCGTTGTTCCGCATGGATCGCTTCTCCGGATACGATCTGGTCGAGGGCGGATCGCGGGTCACGGCCGGCGGTCGTGCGACGGTTCGCTGGTCCGAAGGACGTAGCGCCAGCCTGTTCATCGGCCGAAGCTATCGCGCCGATGACGAAGACGCCTTCCGCACCACGGTGCCGGACAGCACGACCGGCGCGCTTTACGATCCGACCGGTCTTGCGTCCTCGGCGTCGGACTGGGTGGTGCAGGGCAATTTCTCTCCTTCCGACCGAATTCGCAGCTGGGGTCACGCCACCATTGACGGGTCCGGCGACATTCGTCGCGCCGAGGCCGCAGTGGACGGCCGCTGGGGACGCCGAAATCTCGCGTCCGTCAGCTATATCGTCGATCGATCCAATCCCTTGTCCGGCGATCAGAATCGAAACTACGAATTCGTCCAGCTTTCGGGACAACAGTTCGTCTATGGCGACTGGGGCGTCGCCGTCACGGGCATCGCCGATCTCGAACGGAACGTCATCACCCGTCAGGAGGTCGGCGTGCTGTTCGACGACGACTGTTTCCGCGTCGAGTTCGGATATCGCCGCGACAATACACGGGTGCGGGCCAGCGGACCGTCGGATGGCGTCTATATACGCCTAAACCTCGCCACTTTCGGAGGTTCAGGTTATGGACAGGGTGAAATGCGTTGAGCATGACGCTTTACGGGGCGCGACCGTCTGCCGACCTGGCAAACGGACCGCTGTGAGGAATCAGGACGACCAATGGGTTTGATGCGTTATTCGACGGGGGCTGCGCTCGCGGCGGTCCTCCTCGCCGGTTCGGCTCATGGTCAGACGGCGTCCGCTCCGGCCGCTCCGCAGGCGTCCGCCGCCGGAGCGCCGAATCCTGCGGCCGGCGACGGTCCCGCAACGGCTCGCCCCGCCCCCCAGTTCGAGATGGCCGACGGCATCGTCGCCACGGTGAACGACAAGATCATCACGGGATTCGATCTGCGTCAGCAGATGCTGATGCTGATCGCCTCGTCGCAGGTCCAGCCGACCGAGCAGAACCTGCCGGCGATCCAGCAGGCCGCCCTCAACCGGCTGATTGAGCAGCGCCTGAAGGCGCAGGAGATCACCAAGTTCGAAAGCCTGAAAGTCACCGACCAGGAGATCGACGAGGAAATCGCCCAGATGGCGCGCCAGGCCGGCGTCACCCCCGCCGCCTATATGGAGTTCCTTCAGCAGGGCGGCATCCAGCCGAACGCCTTCCGCGAGAGCCTGCGCACCGAGATCGGCTGGGGACAGCTGGTGCCCGGTCGCTTCAACAGCCGCGCGCGTCCAAGCACGCTTCAAGTCGATCAGGAAGTCCGTCGTCTCAATGACGCGGCCGCCCAGCCCCAGTATCTGATCGGCGAAATCTATATCGAGGCAGCCCGAGTCGGCGGTCAGGAAGCCGCCATGAACGGCGCCCGCCAACTGGTGCAGCAGATCATCCAGGGCGCGCCCTTCCAGGCCGTCGCCCAACAGTTCTCATCGGCGCCTTCGGCTTCGGCCCGGGTGCCCGGCGACGCCGGCTGGGTGGTCAAGGGCACGGTCCAGCCCGCGCTTCAGACCATCTTCGACCAACTCCAGCCCGGCCAGCTGTCGAACCCGATCGCCGTCGATGGCGGGGTGTACATCATCTATATGCGCGACAAGCGCGACGGCGCGGCGACCAGCCTGGTCTCTCTGCGGCAACTGATGGTCGAACTGCCCGAGACGGCGTCGGAAGCCGATCTGGCCGCCGCGACCCGCACTCTGGAAGGCCTGCGTCAGGGACTGAACTGCGACAACATCCTGTCCCAGGCGCGCGCGACCCAGGGCGTGATCGGAGCGGACCTCGGCGAATCAGATGTCGCCAACCTCGCGCCCCAGTTCCAGCAGTTCGCCCGCACCGGCGAGATCGGCTCGGTCTCCACGCCGATCCGCACCCCGCTGGGCCTGCACCTGGTCGCCGTCTGCGGTCGCCGGGTCGGGGGCCCCGAGGCTCCGAACCGTCAACAGGTCGAGGGTCGTCTGCGTTCCCAGAACCTGGCCGTGCTCGAGCGCCGCTATCTGCGCGACCTGCGTAGCGACGCCCTCATCGAGTTCAAATGACCCGGCCTCTGGTCCTGACGCTGGGCGAACCCGCCGGCGTCGGGCCGGAGATCGTGGCCGCCGCCTGGAACGCCCTGAAGACCGAGCCGCCGGCCTTCGCCGTCATCGGCGACGCGGACCTGCTCCGCGCTCAGGGCGTGCTGGTGGTCGAAATCAACACCCCCGCCGATGCGCTGCAGCCTTTCGGGCGCGCCCTGCCGGTGATCCATCGCCCCTTGCCGGCCGCGGTCGAGGTCGGCCGTCCCGATCCGGCCAATGCGCCGGCCGTCGCCGACGGCATCGAAGAAGCGGTCAGTTTCGTCCTGTCCGGCGAGGCGTCGGGCCTTGTGACCGCGCCGATCGCCAAGGCCCCGATGTACGCCTCGGGTTTCCGCTTTCCGGGCCATACGGAATTCATCGCCGAACTGACTGCGGACGCCCCCTATCCAGGCACGCGGGGGCCGGTGATGATGCTGACCGCCAAGGATCTGCGGGCCTGCCTGGTCACCATCCACGTCGCCCTGGGACAGGTCGCAGAACTGATCACCGCAGACCGCGTGGCCCGCACCGCCCGCGTGGTTCACGAAAGCCTGAAGCGCGACTTCGCCATCGCCCGTCCGCGCCTGGCCATGGCCGCCCTGAACCCTCACGCCGGCGAAGGCGGCGCTCTGGGTGTGGAGGAGATCGAGACCCTGCGCCCGGTGGCTGCGCAGCTGCGGGCCGAGGGAATCGACATCACCGACCCCAGGCCCGCCGACACCCTGTTCCACGACGAGGCGCGGGCCGGCTATGACGCCGCCCTGTGCATGTATCACGATCAGGCCCTGATCCCGGTCAAGACCCTGGACTTCTGGGGGGGAGTGAACGTCTCCCTGGGCCTGCCGATCATCCGCACTTCGCCCGATCACGGCACCGGTTTCGACATCGCCGGCCAGGGGATCGCCCGCGCCGACAGCCTGATCGCCGCCGTCCGACTGGCTTCGGAGATGGCGGCGGCGCGCGCCGCGCGCTAACAGGGCCTGTGACCGACCTTCCTTCCCTCCGCGAAACCCTCGACGCCCACGGCCTGCTGGCCAAGAAGAGCTTCGGCCAGCATTTCCTGCTGGACCTCAATGTGACGCGCAAGATCGTGCGCCTCGCCGGCCCGTTCGAGGGCCGCGCCGTGATCGAGGTCGGCCCCGGCCCCGGCGGCCTGACCCGCGCCCTGCTGGAATCCGACGCCGGCCCCGTGGTCCTGGTGGAAAAGGACCCGCGCTTCATCCCCCTTCTGTCCGAACTGGACGACGGCTCCGGCCGTCTGACCATCGTCGAGGCCGATGCGCTGAAGGTGAAGGAGGCGGACCTGGTCTCCGGCCCCGCCCACATGGTCTCCAACCTGCCCTACAACGTCGGCACGGCCCTGCTGATCAAATGGCTGACCGGTCCCTGGCTGCCCCACAGCCTGACCCTGATGTTCCAGAAGGAGGTCGCCGAGCGTGTGGCCGCAGGGCCCGGCGACGACGCCTATGGCCGGCTGGCGGTCATTTCCCAGGCCGTCTGCACCGCCCGCATCGTCATGCACCTGCCCGCCGCCGCCTTCACCCCGCCGCCCAAGGTGGCCTCGGCCGTGGTCCATCTGGTCCCGCTGGACGAGCGCCCGTCGCCTGAACGCCTGAAGAAGCTGGAACGCGTCACCGCCGCCGCCTTCGGCCAGCGCCGCAAGATGCTGCGCTCCAGCCTGAAACAACTGGGCGGCGCCGAGCTATGCGAGGCCGCCGGCATCGAGCCGGACGTGCGGGCTGAAACCGTGGACGTCGCGGGCTTCCTGCGACTTGCGGATGCGCTGGCATGACCGTCGAACCCTTCCGCGCCATCACCATCAGCCGTTTGGCGCACCAGTTGAAAGCCGAAGGCCGGTCGATCATCCATATGGAGTTCGGCCAGCCCTCGACCGGCGCGCCCGCCGCGGCCATCGCCCGCGCGCATCAGGTGCTGGACGCCGACGCCATGGGCTATTGGGAAAGCCCCGACCTGCGCGCCCGGATCACGCGCCTGTACGACGAGCGTTATGGCGTCACGGTCGATCCCGACCGCATCCTGCTGACCTGCGGCGCCTCCCCCGCCCTCGTCCTGGCGCTCAGCACCCGCTTCAGGCCGGGCGACCGCATCGCTTTGGCCCGCCCCGGCTATGTCGCCTATCGCAACACCCTGCGCGCCCTGCACCTTGAACCAGTCGAGATCGCCTGCGGCCCCGAGACCCGTTTCCAGCTGACCGCCGCTCAACTGGAAGCCCTGGATCCGGCCCCCGCCGGCGTCATCATCGCCAGCCCCGCCAATCCGACCGGCACCGTCATCCCCGACGCCGAACTCGCCGCCATCGCCGAGGTCTGTCGTGCGCGCGACATCGCCATCGTCTCGGACGAGATCTACCACGGCCTGTCCTATGTCGGCCCGACGCCGTCGATGCTGCAGTTCGCGCCCGACGCCATGGTGATCAACAGCTTCTCCAAATACTGGAGCATGGCCGGCTGGCGCCTGGGCTGGCTGCTGGTTCCCGAGACCCTGATCGACGCCGCCCGCGCCTATATCGGCAACATGTTCCTGACCCCGCCCAGCCTCAGCCAACACGCCGGCCTGGTCGCCATGGACGCGATCGACGAGCTTGAGGGCCATATCCAGACCTACGCCCGCAACCGCGACCTGATGCTGGCGGCCCTGCCGGCCCTCGGTCTGAAGAAGATCGCGCCGCCCGACGGCGCCTTCTACATCTGGGCCGACATCGGCCATCTGACGGACGACAGCGTGGCCTTCTGCGAACAACTGTTGCGCGATACCGGCGTGGCCACCGCGCCCGGCGTCGATTTCGATCCCGTCGACGGCCATCGCTTCATCCGCATCAGCTTCGCCGTTTCCACGCCCGAGGTCGAGACGGCCCTGGCGCGACTCACGCCCTGGTTCGCTGCGCGCACGCCGCTCTGATCGCATCCGCAAAACATCGACTTGGCAATCGTGGGGCGTACCTAAGCAATCGCCCCTAGATAGAAATTTACCCTCTGGAACTCCTGTTGTGGAATAAAGGGTGCAGTTGAGCAGCGCCGAAGTCGACGTCGCGTAGGACGCCCCCGCCTGGCGTGATGTCGGCGCCGCTTCTCAGCCGAAGACGACACCGCGGCGGCACTGTTCCCCCTCCGCCGGCCGCGGTGTCGTTGTTCTTTCCAGGTCGATTGCCCGGATCGGGTTCTTCTCAGACCGGCTCGCGCAGCAGGGCGGCCTTGTAGTCGCCCACCCACAGATTGCGGAAACGACGCGACCGTTCGGCATGATAGATGTGCGCCAGCTCAGCGTAAGACCGGTCGAAATCCTCGTTGACGATCACATAGTCAAAGGCGTCGCAGTGTTCGATCTCGCCCTTGGCGTTGGCGACGCGGCGCTCGATGACGTCGTCCGAATCCTGCGACCGGGTGATCAGGCGACGGCGCAGTTCTTCCAGGCTGGGCGGCAGGATGAACACCCGCACCGCATCCTCGGGGCATTTCTCGGCCACGTCCCGCGCGCCCTGCCAGTCGATGTCGAACAGCACGTCACGACCCTCGGCCAGGGCGCGGTCCACGGGGCCGCGCGGGCTGCCGTACAGATTGCCGTGCACATCGGCCCATTCCAGGAAGGCGTCGGCGTCGATCAGCTTCTGGAACCGCTCACGATCGACGAAATTATAGTCGCGCCCATCGACCTCGCCCGGCCGGATGCCGCGGGTCGTCATCGACACGGACAGCTCCAGCCCGCCGTGATCCGCCATCAACCGGCGGCACAGCGACGTCTTGCCCGCGCCCGACGGGCTGGCGACGATCAGGAGGACGCCCCGGCGGGGCGTGCGTTCATTCGACATTCTGGACCTGTTCACGCAACTGTTCGATGACGGCCTTCAGTTCGAGGCCGATTCCGGTGAGCGCGGTCGTAGCCGATTTCGAGCAGAGCGTGTTGGCCTCACGCATGAATTCCTGCATCAGAAAGTCCAGTTTCCGCCCGGCGGGCGCCGAGACCAGCAGTTGGCGCGCCGCATCGATATGGGCCGTCAGCCGATCCAGCTCCTCGCGTACATCCGCCTTGGTCGCCAGGGCCGCCGCTTCAAGGAAGATTCGGTCTTCCAGACCCGGCGCATCAGGGGCCAGTTCGGCCATGCGGCGGCTGAACCGATCACGGATGGCGACGACCTGGGCCTGGGCTTCGCCTTCCGCCTGGGCAACCAGGGCCGCGATTCGGCGGATAAATTCTTCCAGCACCGGCGTCAGCTGCACGCCTTCGCCCTCGCGGGACGTCTTAAGAGCGTCCAGCGCCGCTTCGACCGTTCCGGCCATGGCGGCTTCCAGAATGGCGCGGGCCTCGGGATCGTCCACCTCTTCCGGCGCCTCGATCACCCCGCGCAAGGCCAGAAGGCCATCAGCCGACGGCGGGGTCGCTCCGTCCTCGGCCAGCTCATTGGCCAGGGTCAGATAGCGGGCCAGGACCGCCGCATTGATAGTGACAGCCGCCTCGCCGGTCTCGACCCGTTTGGCCTGAACGCCGATGGTGACCTGGCCACGCGCCAGACGCGCCTGGGCCGCCGCCTTGGCGGCGCGTTCCAGACCATCGAACCCATTGGGGCCGCGGAACCGGACCTCCAGATTGCGGCCGTTGACCGAGCGGGCCTCGACAGACCAGGTCCAGCCTTCGCCCGCCCCGTCCGCCCGGCCGAAGCCGGTCATGCCGGACAGCCGGCTCATTGCGCGCCCCGCGAGGCGCCGACGGGAAGGGTCAGGGTCGCTTGCCCGGACGTCTGAGGCGCCGGTTCGACCGGTTCCGCCATGGGGACAGCGCTGGTTCCCGGCGCGACCGGCGCCGGCGCCTCGGGCGGCAATCCGACCTTCTGGCGCTCGATCTGACGCCAGCGGGAGACATTGCGCAGATGCTCCTCATAGGTGGAGGCGAAGGCGTGACCGCCCGATCCGTCGGCGACGAAGAACAGGGCCTGTTCAGCCGGCGGATTCAGCACGGCCTGCAGCGCCTCCTTGCCCGGATTGGCGATGGGCGTCGGCGGCAGACCATCGATCTGATAGGTGTTCCAGGGCGTCTGACGGTCCAGCTCCGACCGACGGATGCCCCGCCCCAGCGGACGACCCTGGGTGACGCCATAGACGATGGTCGGATCGCTCTCCAGCCGCATCCCCTGACGCAGCCGGTTGGAAAATACCGCCGCCACCCGCGGACGTTCCGCCGCCAGGCCCGTCTCCTTTTCGACGATGGAGGCCAGGATCACCGCCTCTTCGGGGTTTCGCACCACGGTTCCCGGCCCGCGTTGCGCCCACAGAAGTCGAAGATTCTCGCTGGCGGCCCGCTGCATCCGGTCGATCACCGACTGGCGCGTATCGCCGCGTGCGATCTCATAGGTGTCGGGCCACAGGCTGCCTTCCTCCGGCAGGACCTCGACCGTGCCGGTCAGCACCGGCTCCTTGTTCAGGATGTCGAGCGCCTGGGCCGAGGACCAGCCTTCCGGCAGGGTCACGAAATGGCGCACCACCCGGCCATCGACCAACAGTTTGAGCACTCCGCCCAGCGACGTGCCCGACGGCACCTCGTATTCACCGGCGCGCAGCTTGCGGTCCGCCCCGGTGAAGGTCGCCGCCGCCTTGAACAGGTCGGTCGATCGGATGACCCCCGCCGCCTTCAGCTGTGCGGCGATGGCGGAGACGCCCGACCCGCTGGCCAGGGTCACGACCGTGCGGTCTCCCTGACGGGCGCCAGGCCCCGGGCCGTAGTAGACGCCCCAGACAATCGCCAGGGCGGCGATCAGGAACAGGCTGAACGTCGCCGAGGCGGTCAGCAACGTCACCGTCAGACCCGAACCGCCCCGCACCCTTTCAACCCGCCCCCGTCCGAACATGTCAGTCGACCTTCTTGAAGATCACCGAGGCGTTTGTGCCCCCGAAGCCGAAACTGTTGGACATGGCGACATCGATCTTCATCGGCCTGGCCTTGTTCGGGACCAGGTCGATCGGCGTCTCCATCTCCGGATCATCCAGATTGATCGTCGGCGGCGCCACCTGGTCCCGGATGGCCAGGACACAGAAGGCCGCTTCTATGGCCCCGGCGGCGCCCAGCAGGTGGCCGGTCATCGACTTGGTGGAACTGACGGCCAGATTCTGGGCGTGATCGCCGACCAGACCCTCGATCCCCTTCAGCTCGATCCAGTCCGCCATGGTCGAGGTGCCGTGGGCGTTGACATAGTCGAGGTCCGAGGGCTGCATTCCGGCCCGCTTCAGCGCCATCTTCATGGCCCGCACCCCGCCCTCGCCGTCCTCGGACGGGGCGGTGATGTGGTGGGCGTCGCCGCTCATGCCGTAGCCCACGACCTCGGCGTAGATCTTGGCCCCGCGCGCCTTGGCGTGTTCGTATTCCTCCAGCACCAGGATCCCGGCGCCCTCGCCCATGATGAAGCCGGCGTGGCCCCGGTCATAGGGACGAGACGCCTTGTCCGGCGTGTCGTTATAGGCGGTGCACAGAGCCTTGCAGGCCAGGAAGCCGGCGATGCCCAGCGGCACGACCGAGCTCTCCGCCCCGCCGGCCACCATCACGTCGGCGTCGTCCAGGGCGATCATCCGGGCCGCATCGCCGATGGCGTGGGCGCCGGTGGCGCAGGCCGTCACGACCGCATGGTTCGGTCCCTTCAGGCCGTGGCGGATCGAGATCTGCCCGCCGGCCAGATTGATCAGAGCGCTGGGGATGAAGAAGGGGCTGACGCGGCGCACCCCCTGTTCCTTCAGCACGATGGCCGTCTCGGCGATGGCGCCCAGGCCGCCGATGCCGGAGCCGACCATGACCCCGGTGCGTTCCTTGTCCTCGTCGGTCTCTGGCTTCCAGTCCGCGTCGGCCAGGGCCTCGTCCGCCGCCGCAATGGCGTACAGGATGAAGTCGTCGACTCGCTTGCGGTCCTTGACCGACATGATCTTCTCGGGGTCGAAGTCGCCTTCGCCGCCGCCGCCGCGCCCATCCACGCTCGGCACTTCGCCGGCGATGGTGCAGCCATAGCCTGTGGTGTCGAAGGCGGTGATCGGGCGGATGCCCGACCGTCCCTCGACGATGCCCTTCCAGCTCTTCTCGACACCCCAACCCAGGGGGGTCAGCAGACCGATGCCCGTAACGACGACGCGGCGCATGGTGCGTGCTCCTAAAATTCTCCAGTCCGAACCCGGAGAATCACTTCGGATTCGCATGGGTCAGAAACAGTAAAGGCCGCCGGGCGTCTCCGCTAGGAGCGCCGGGCGGCCCTGTGAACCGTCGGCCCTATCGGGCCGCCAGTCGGGGGCTGAAATCAGCCGGCCGACTTTTCGTCGATGAACTTGACCGCATCGCCGACCGTCTGGATGTGCTCGGCGGCGTCATCCGGGATCTCGATGTCGAATTCTTCTTCGAAGGCCATCACCAGCTCGACGTTGTCGAGCGAGTCGGCGCCCAGGTCGTCGATGAAGCTGGCTTTTTCCGTGACCTTGTCCGGATCGGCGTCCAGGTGGTCGATGACGATCTTGCGAACGCGCTCGAGGGTGTCGGACATGAGTGTCTCTCTGCCTGTTTGAAATCGCCGTAGAGGCGGGGGTAGCTTGTAAATCGCCGTCTCACGGCAGCGAAGGCGACGCAAGCCCGAAAGCCCGAACCGCCGTTGCGTTCTGCCCTTTAGCACAGGCTTTCGGGCAAGAAATAGTCTGTTGAATTTCGTGATCGCGATCAGATCATCGCCATGCCGCCGTTCACATGCAGGGTCTGGCCCGTGACATAGGCCGCTTCGTTCGACGAAAGATAGACGGCGGCGGCCGCGATCTCGTCGCCGGTGCCCAGCCGACCAGCCGGAATCCGGGCCAGAATGGTCTCACGCTGCTGCTCGTTCAGCACATCGGTCATCGGCGAGGCGATGAAGCCCGGCGCGATGCAGTTGACCGTAATGCCGCGCGACCCGACCTCTTGGGCCAGCGACTTGGAAAACCCGATCATCCCGGCCTTGGACGCGGAATAGTTGGTCTGGCCCGGATTTCCGGTGACGCCCACGACCGAGGTCACGCCGATGATTCGGCCCGAACGCCGCTTCATCATCCCCTTCACCGCCGCGCGGGTCAGGCGGAAATAGCTCTCCAGATTGATCTGGATGACCGACTGGAAGTCCTCGTCCTTCATCCGCATCAGCAGGCCGTCCTTGGTGATGCCCGCATTGGCCACCAGGATGTCCAGGGCTGAGCCCGCCGCCGTCTCGGCCGCGTTCACCAGATTGTCGACCGACTCGGGGTCCGACAGGTTCGCCGTGGCGAAATGCGCTCGTTCGCCCAGTTCCTTGGCCAGGTCCGCCAGCACCGCCTCGCGCGTGCCCGACAGCACCACGGTCGCGCCCTGGGCGTGCAGCGCCCGCGCCACCGCCCCGCCGATCCCGCCCGTCGCGCCGGTCACCAGCGCGGTCTTGCCTGCAAGATTGAACATTCAAATCCTCCGCTCATCCCGGCGAAAGCCGGGACCCAGTGCTTTCACGCGCAGGATGGCCGGGATCACCGTTCCTGCGCAAACCCAAACGCTCATCGCCCAAAGATCTGGGTCCCGGCTTTCGCCGGGATGAGCGGCGAAATTACAGAGCCTTCGCGAAGGCTTCCAACTCTTCCGGCGTGTTCAGCGGCAGGCATTCTGCGTCCGGCGCAATCCGCTTGGCCATGCCGGTCAGCACCTTGCCCGAGCCGATCTCGACGAAGCGCGTCACGCCGCCCCCGTCTTGCGAATCTGGGGTCGCCATCCACTCCATGCTCTCGCGCCAGCGCACACGGCCGGTCACCTGCTCCACCAGCAGGCGGCGGATGACCTCAGGATCGCTTTCCGGCCGCGCCAGCACATTGGCCACCACGGGCACGACCGGCGCCAAGATGGTCGCCGACGCCAGGGCCTGCGCCATCTCGTCCGCCGCCGGCTGCATCAGCGGGCAGTGGAAGGGCGCCGAGACGTTCAGCGGAATCGCCCGCGCCCCCAGTTCCTTGGCCTTCTCGATGGCCCGGTCCACGGCCGCCTTCTCGCCCGAGATGACGATGTTCCCGGCGTTGTTGTCATTGGCGACCACGCAGACGCCCAGTTCGGCGCCCGCCGCCGCCGCGGCCTCGGCCAGGGCCAGGTCGGTCTTGGGTCCGATCAGCGAGGCCATGGCCCCCTGCCCCACCGGAACCGCGCGCTGCATGGCTTGGCCGCGCAGCTTCAGCAGCCGCGCCGTGTCCGACAGCGAGATCGCCCCCGCCGCCGCCAGGGCCGAATATTCGCCCAGCGAGTGACCGGCCACATAGGCCGCCGTCGCGACGTCGAAGCCGAACTCGACCTTCAGCGCCCGGATCGCCGCCACGGAGACCGCCATCAGGGCGGGCTGAGCGTTCTCGGTCAGGGTCAGCTGGTCCTCGGGGCCTTCGCGCATCAGCACCGACAGCTTCTGACCCAGAGCCTCGTCCACCTCGGCGAAGACGTCGCGGGCGGAGGCGAAGGCGTCGGCCAGTTGCGCGCCCATGCCGACGGCCTGGCTGCCCTGTCCCGGAAACAGAAGTGCGAGGGTCATCGACCGCTCCCTGAATCATTGATCAAGGCGCGGACCCCTAAGGCCTGACTTCCCTCAGGGCAAGCGGCGGCGCATTCGGCGCCCTACTCCGCCCGTCGCGCCGTGACCTTGATCTGGACGCCGATCATCTTCGACACCCAGTCCCCGGTCGCGTCCGACTCCATGCCCATGTCCAGCGCCGTGCGGTCCAGCTCCAGCCGGCCGTCCACCGCGGCGACGCCGCCGGCTTCTCGGAAAGTGAAGGGCAGGACGACCGGCACGGTGGTCGTCCTGACCCGCAGCCTGCCCGTCGCCTCATAGCGGTCGCCGCCCAGGGCGCGGAAGCCCGTGGTCTCGAACCGGGCGGTCGGATACCGGCTCGGATCGAACCATTCGGCGCCTTGCAGCGAGCCCTCCTGCGTCGGGTCGCCGGTCCGGGCCGACGCCGTCTGCACCGTGATGACGGCCTTGGATCCCGCCAGATCCGTCGGATCGAACCAGACCTGGCCCTCCCAGCGTTCGAACCGCCCCTTGAAGGCCGCGCCCGCATGGGTTCCGCAGAAGGCGATGCTCGAGGCGGCGGAGTCGATGGTCCAGCCGGCGGCCGTCCCCGGCGTGACCGGCGCCTCCGCCGAGACCGGGCCTGACGCCGGCGCCGAGACCGGAGCGGGCGCCTCCGTCCGGGTCATCTCCAGACCGGGCATGGCGTAGGGCCGCGCCGCCACCGCGCCCGCAACGGCTACGACGGCGATCAGGGCCACGCCCACGCCCCGCTCGACCCAGGGGGAGGACGGCGCCGAAACCGACGGCTCGTGTCCCGCCTTCAGGCCAGGCTTGAGAAACGGGACCATGTGCGACAGCACGCCGTCGCGATCCACGAGCTGATGCTTCAGCGCCGCCCCGACATGCAGGGCGACCAGGATGACCGCGCCCCAGGCCATCGCCGCATGCGCCCCCATGGCCTGGAACGCCAGGGCCCGTTTCACGCCCGCCGCCAGTTCGGCCACGCCCGGCAGGTGCGGGATGGGAAACAGGCCGAACCAGCTGGTCGCCACCTCCAGCGCCCGGTCCTGCGACACGGCCCAGCCGGCCGAGACATACAGCCACCCCGTCAGCGGCAGGGCCAGCATCAGGGTGTAAAAGGCCACATGGGTCGTGTGGGCGGCGAAGGCCTCCCACCGCTTCATCCCGCGCGGCAGGGCCGGCCCCCGGTGCGTCAGCCGCCAGACGATCCGCACCACGGTCAGGGCCAGGATCAGGAAACCGATCGACTTGTGGATCTGAAACACCCGATAGGCCAGGGCCTGGCTGTCGGGCTGTTCGATGGCCGCAGTCATCCACCACCCCATCGGAATCATCGACAGGATGCAGACGGCGATTACCCAGTGCAGGGTGACGGCGACGGCGGAATAGCGATGGGCGGCGGTCATGAGCGGTCTTCGATCAGGCGAAAAATGAGCACGGCGGCGGAGCCTGCCTCCGCCGCCGTTTCGGTGGTCTCGGTGCGGACGATCAGTTCGCCGGCGCGGCCGGGGCGGCCTGCTGGATGAACTCGCCGTCGAAACGGATGGTCACCTCGTCGCCGACCGGGCCCACGGCCATGCCGAAGTCGCTGCGCTTGAAACGCCCCTCGGCGGCGAAACCGACGGCCGGGACCTGGGCGAACGGATGCCGTTCGATCTCGCCGTTGAAGGTCGCGTCCAGCGTCACCGGACGGGTCTGGCCCAGGAAGGTCAGGTCGCCCGTCACCTTGGCCGTGCGCGCCCCGGTCGGTTCGACCGAGGTCGAGACGAATTTGATCGTCGGGAAGGCCTTGGCGTTCAGGAACTTGGCGTTATTCGCCATGTCGTCGTTCCAGCTGTGGAAACCGGTTCCCGCGTGCGAGGCCTCGTAGTCGGCGGGATAGGCGGCGTCGACCGAGGTCGGATCGATGGTCGCCGTGATCCGGGAGTTCTCGAGATTGGCCGGATCCAGCGTCAGCGTCGCCTCAAGCTTGTCGAAACGGGCGGTGTAGTTCGAGATGGTGTTGTGCAGCACCGACCATTGCAGCGTCGCGTGGGTCGGATCCAGCGCATAGACGCCGGCGGGCGCCTTCAGCGCCACGGCGGCTTCGGCCTCGGCGGCAGGCGCCGTGACCGGCGCCTCGCCCGGACGGTTGCAGGCGGCCAGCAGGGCCAGAAGGGACAGGGCCGCCAGATGTCTGATCGTCATGCGAAACTCCTCGACTAAGGTTCGCCATTAGCGGCGCCATATCCATACAGCAACTGAAACTGTGTCTTATGTTTGGCTTGTTGCGAACGACATGCAGAACAAATGTTCTTGCTTTGTTCTCTTTTCTGATCCATCCTCCGTCTCATGAAATCCGCCAAGGGAAGAGGCGCGCGTTCGAATGCCACAGGCCGTTACGAGCCCGAACAGCATGAGTCGTTCGACGATGGCTGGACGAACGACGACGCCCAGGCCGCGCCGCTGCGCACCACTCTCACGCCCGAACACGCCCGCACCATCATCGCCCGGAACGACAGTCCCGACATCGGCTTCGACCGCTCCATCAACCCGTACAAGGGTTGCGAACATGGCTGTATCTACTGCTACGCCCGTCCGTCCCATGCCTGGATGGGCCTATCCCCGGGCCTGGATTTCGAGAGCCGGATCTTCTTCAAGCCCGAGGGCGCACGTCTGCTGGAACAGGCCTTCCTCGCCCCCCGATACCGGTGCAAGCGCATCCACATAGGCGGCAACACCGACCCCTATCAGCCGGTCGAACGCGAACTGAAATCGACCCGCTCGATCCTTGAGGTCATGCGGCGCTTCAACCACCCCTTCAGCATCATCACCAAGTCGGTGCTGATCGCGCGCGACGCCGATATTCTGGGGCCAATGGGTCAGGCCGGCCTGGCCTCGGCCTTCGTCTCCATCACCACCCTGGACCGGGGCCTGGCCCGCGCCATGGAGCCCCGCGCCTCGACCCCGGCCAAACGGCTGGAGGCGATCCGTCGCCTGGCCGACGCGGGCTGTCCGGTCGGCGTCGGATTCGCCCCGGTCATTCCCGGCCTGAACGACCACGAACTGGAATCCGTGCTTGAGGCGGCGGCCAAGGCCGGGGCCACGCGGGCCATGTATGTCACCCTGCGCCTGCCGCTGGAGATCAAGGATCTGTTTCGCGAATGGCTGGCCGACGCCCGCCCCGATCGCGCCGCCCGCGTCATGTCGCTGATCCGCCAGACCCGCGGGGGGAAGGACTATGACGCCGACTGGTCCCAGCGGATGAAAGGGACCGGCCCCGTCGCCGAACTGATCGGCGCCCGCTTCAAGGCCGCCGTCAAACGCTACGGCCTGGATACGCCGCTGCGACTGCTGGACGAAACCCAGTTCCGCGTCCCCGCCGACGCCCGGCCGCAGCTGGAGTTGTTCGGTTAATCGGCGTCCGCCGCCGAGGGATCGACGGCCCGCGTCACCAGATCGCGCCAGGTCGGGTCCGTGTCGTCGACCAGATCGACGTCCTCCATCAGGGCCACCGCCCCCTCCCCGTCCGGCAGGATCAGGCCCAGGATCTCCATCTCCTCGCCGTCCGGCCCCAGATGGCTCTCGGCCTGGACCGCGACCGCCGCCTGTTCGCCGTCCTCTTCCCACCAGATCACCGGCTGGGGCAGGTCCATGGCGATCGGGCGCGGATCGTCGGTCTCGCCCAGGGCGAAGACGGCCCGGCGCGCCTGGACATCGTCCAGCGTCGCCACCGCCCCGACAAAGGGCTTCAGCCGGCTCCAGTCGTCGGCGTCGAACCCGCCGCCGTCGTCTTCAAGCCCGTCCTGCAGATCGTCGTCCATATTCACGGCCTACCGCTTGAAAACACTGACCAGTTCGACATGGGCCGACCACAGGAACTGGTCCACCGGCGTGACCCGCTCCAACCGGAACCCGGCGTCGATCAGCACCCGCGCATCCCGCGCAAAGGTCTGCGGATTGCACGACACCCCGACCACCACCCCGGCCTTGGTCCCGGCGATCTGGGCCGTCTGGTCGATGGCCCCGGCGCGCGGCGGGTCGAACACGATGGCCTCGCACCCCTTCAGGTCATAGGGTGTCAGGGGCCGCCGGAACAGGTCGCGCGCCTCCGCCGTGATCGCCTTCATCCCCTTGGCCGACCCCACGCCCGCCTTCAGCGCCTCGATCCCCGCCTTGGACGCATCGGCCGCGATCACCGGCGCCACGGTCGCCAGCGGGAAGGTGAAGGTCCCGGCGCCGCAGAACAGGTCGGCGATCTTCCTGGCCCCCTTCACCGCCGCCACGGCCCGCTCCACCATGGCCGCCTCGGCCTGGGGTACGGCTTGCAGGAAGCCCCCCGCCGGCAGGGGCACGGTGGCGGGGCCGAAGCCGATCTTCGGCTGGCGCGCCATCACCAGGGTGTCGCCGGCCAGACTCAGCCGCGCCAGATCGGCCCGGTGCGCCGCCGCTATGGCCCGCATCTGGGCGTCGGCCGACAGCCCCCCGCCCGAGCGCCGCTCCACCCCCGTCACATCCACGTCCAGCCCCGACAGGGTCCAGGTCACGTGCAGGGTCGGCGCCGACTTGGGATGCTCCAGAAAGGCCGCCGCCACCTCGGTCAGGGCCGGGATGGCGCGGATGATCCGGGGATCGGCCACCGGGCATTCCCGCACCTCGACCAGCCGCCACGACCGCCGCGCCTTGAAGCCCAGCACCACCCGGCCGTCCTGGGTCCGGCGCGCGTGCAGGGCTGCGCGCCGCCGCGTCCCGGCCGGGCTCGCCACCGTCGCCTCGACCTCGGTCTCGATTCCCTCGCGCGCCAGGGCCAGCCGGACCTGCTCGCGCTTCCACTCCAGATAAGGCCTGTCCGCCCAGTGTTGCAGCGAGCACCCGCCGCAGTCGCCGTACTGGGGCGACACCGGCGCGATCCGGTCCGGACTGGGGGTCACGATCTCGACCTGCTCCAGCCGCCCGTCCACGACCTCGCCCCGCACCGTCTCCCCCGGAAGGGTCAGGCCGGCGAAGACCGGCCCCTGCGGCGTCTCGGCGACGCCGTCGCCCTGTCCGCCGACGCGGCTGATCGTAAAGGTCTGCATCGCCGGGCTTCTAGCCCCGCCGCCCCGCCGCGCCAAGCCACGGCCAACGAACACGGCCTCAAGTAGCGCCAAGCGCGATAGGCCAACAAAGATGTCGCGAAGCGCGATAGGCCAACAAACATGAACGAAAATGAACGGATCGCTCAAAAGCCGTTCAGCTTCACTCCCCTAAACCCCAATGCAACAGACAGCCGGTCCACCCGTTCAGCCCTCGTCACTGAACGTCCGACCATAAGGGGTTGAAGATGCGTCTTTCCACCAAGTCCCTCGCCGCCGTCGCGGCCTTCACCCTCGGCGCCGTCGCCGCGCCCATGGCCGCCTCGGCCCAGAGTTACGGCTACAGCCAGAACTACGGCACTGGCGCCTACGCTCCCTCTTACGCCTACGGCAATGGCTACCAGCAACGGCAATACGACCCCTGCGCCCGTGAGCGTCAGGGCCGCACGGGCGCCGGAGCCGTCGTCGGCGGCGGCGCTGGCGCGGTCATCGGTTCGCAGCTGGCCGCGCGCGGCCGCCGTACCGAGGGCAGCATCCTGGGCGGGGTTCTGGGCGCCGTGATCGGGTCTCAGGTCGGCCGCTCCAGCTCCGACGCCTGCCGCTCGTACCAGAGCAGCTACGGTCAGCAGGGCTACTACAACCAGAACGGCTATGCCCAGAACGGCTACAGCCAGCCGAGCTATTACGACAACCGCTACAGCGGCGATCAGGGCTATCGCTACGACGATTATGACCGTCGCGGCGACTATGTCCAGGATCGCGGCTACTACGACGACCGGTCGCGCCCGGTCGATTCCTATCAGAATTCAGATGGATGCCGTCTGGCCGAAAGCCAGATCCGTCTGCCCGATGGTCGCACGGACACCCGTTACGTCCGCACCTGCCCCGACCAGTACGGCCGCTATCGCGTCGTCGATTAATTCTCAGCCCCCCTGTCGATCGACGACGTGACGGAAGCCGCCGGAGGAGAAATCCTCCGGCGGCTTCTTATTTTTAAGGGGGCTATCGGCCTTCGGCCTGCTTGAGCCCGTCTCCTCCCCACTTGTAGGGAGGGGGATCGCGCGAAGCGTGGTGAAGGGATTGCCGGCTCAGACCCGCCTGGCCCACAGCAGGAACTCGATATTGCCGTCTCCGCCGGTGATGGGGCTCTCGGTCGTCGCCTGCACCGCCCAGCCCAGGGCTTCCAGCCAGTCGGCGACGCGCGCCACGGCGGAGGCATGGGCCACGGGATCCTTGACCACCCCCTTCTTGCCGACCCCGCCGGGCCCGTCAGCCTCGAACTGCGGCTTGACCAGGGTGATCAGGTCCGCCTCATCGGCCGCCAGATCGAGCGCAACCGGCAGGACCTTGATCAGGCTGATGAAGCTGGCGTCGCACACGATCAGCGAAGGCCGCTCCGGGATCAGATCCGGCGTCAGGTCGCGCGCATCGGTCCGCTCAAGGCTGACCACCCGCGGATCGGCCGCCACCCGCTCGTGCATCTGGCCGAAGCCGACATCGACCGCGAACACCTTGGCCGCCCCGCGATCCAGACAGACCTCGGTGAAGCCGCCGGTCGACGCGCCGACATCCAGCACCACCCGTCCCTCGACCGCCACCGGCCAGACGGTCAGGGCGTGATCCAGCTTCAGCGCCCCGCGCCCGACCCAGCGGTGGGCGTCGGCATAGCCGATCTCGGCGTTCGCACCGACGGTCTGGGAGCCGGACTTGGCCGGCGCGCCGTCCACGGTGACGCCGCCGGCCTCGATGGCCGCCTTCGCCCTGGCCCGGCTTTCCGCCAGGCCGCGCGTGACGAGAAGCTGGTCCAGCCTCATCCGATCTCGCTCAGCCGCGCCAGCGCCGCCTGCAGCTTGGCCTTGCCCGCCTCGGCCTCGGCCAGTTTGGCCCGCTGTTCGTCCACGACTTCCGGCGCGGCCCGCGACACGAAGTTGGGATTGCCCAGCTTCTTGTTCACATGGCCGATATCGCTCTCGAAGACGGCGATCTCCTTCTCCAACCGCGCCCGTTCGGCGGTCAGGTCGATGATCCCGGCCAGCGAAAGCGCGACCGTCGATCCGCCCGAAACGAAGGTCACGGCCCCGGTCGGCGCGGCGTCCGCCGATCCGACCTCGGACACCCGGCCAAGGGTCAGGATCAGGTCGCGATGGCGCGCGATCCGCTCGGCCGTGACCGCGTCCGGCGCGACAAAGGCCAGCGGCGGCTTGGCCGCCGGCGGCACGTTCATCTCGGCCCGCAGACCCCGGATCTCGCCGACCAGGTCGACCAGCCAGCCGATCTCGGCCTCGGCCGAGGCGTCGATAAAGCCGTCCGGCAGCACCGGCCATTCGGCGCCGATCAGCAGGCCTTCCCTAGCCGGCCCCTCCTTGCCCAGTTCAGCCCACAGCTCCTCGGTGATGAAGGGCATGACCGGGTGCAGCAGCTTCAGCGTCTGATCCAGGGTCCAGGCGGTCATGGCCCGCGTCTCGGCCTTGGCGGCCTCGTCGGCGCCGTTGAAGACCGGCTTGGCCAATTCCAGATACCAGTCGCAGAAGACGTTCCAGACGAACCGATACAGCGCGCCCGCCGCATCATCGAACCGCCCGCCCTCGATGGCCTCGGACACAGCGCGCTCGGCCTTGGTCAGTTCGCCGCGAATCCAGCGGTTGATCGTCTGTTCGACCGTCGCGGGATCGAAGCCCTCGACCCGCCGCGCCTCGTTCATCTGGCTGAAGCGGGCGGCGTTCCAGAGCTTGGTGCCGAAGTTGCGGTAGCCCTCAATGCGTTGCTTCGACAGCTTGATGTCGCGCGTGCCCGACAGGATGGCCATGGTGAAGCGCAGCGGATCGGCGCCCAGCTCGTCGATGATGCCCAGGGGGTCGATGACGTTCCCCTTGGATTTACTCATCTTCTGGCCCTTCTCGTCGCGGACCAGGCCGTTGATGATGACCCGTTTGAACGGGACCTCGTCCATGAAGTGCAGGCCCATCATCATCATCCGGGCGACCCAGAAGAAGATGATGTCCGCCGCCGTGACCAGGTCGCTGGTCGGATAGAACCGCTCCAGATCCTCGGTCTTCTCGGGCCAGCCCATGGTCGAGAACGGCCACAGGGCCGAGCTGAACCAGGTGTCGAGGACGTCTTCGTCCTGGGTCAGGGCCACTTCGGAATCATAATCCGCCATCGCCAGTTCGCGGGCGTCCTCTTCCGTCTCCGCGACATAGATCTCGCCGCCCGGTCCGTACCAGGCCGGGATGCGGTGCCCCCACCACAGCTGGCGGCTGATGCACCAGGGTTCGATGTTGCGCAGCCATTCGAAATAGATCTTCTCGTACGACTTCGGCTCGAACACCGTGTCGCCCTGCTCCACCGCCTTCAGGGCGGGCTGGGCCAGGACCTTGGCGTCGACGTACCACTGGTCCGTCAGCCATGGCTCGATAACCACGCCGGAGCGGTCGCCGTGCGGGACAACGTGCTTGGTCTTCTCGATCTCGCGCAGCCAGCCCTCTTCCTCGGCCCGGGCGACGATGGCCTTGCGCGCGGCGAAGCGGTCGACGCCGACGTATTCCGACGGCACGTCCGGCGTATCGGCGTCGGTGATGCGGCCGAAGGCGTCGAGGATGTTCAGCGACGGCAGGCCCGCCCGCTTGCCCACGCCGAAGTCGTTGAAGTCATGCGCCGGCGTGATCTTCACCGCGCCCGAGCCCTTAATCGGATCGGCGTAGTCGTCGGCGACGATGGGGATGCGCCGGCCGACGATGGGCAGGGTCACGAACTTGCCGACCAAGCCCTCATACCGCTCATCCTCCGGATGCACGGCCACGCCGGTGTCGCCCAGCATCGTTTCAGGCCGCGTCGTGGCGACCACGATGAAGTCGCGCGTCTCGAACTCGGTCGCCTTGCCCTCCTCGTCGAAGGCGATGGGGTGTTCGTAGGTCACGCCGTCCGCCAGCGGATAGGCGAAATGCCAATAGGCCCCGTCCACCTCGCGCTGTTCGACCTCCAGGTCCGAGATGGCGGTCTGGAAATGCGGGTCCCAGTTCACCAGCCGCTTGTCGCGATAGATCAGGCCTTCCTTGTGCAGCTGCACGAAGACCTTGCGGACGGCGGCGTTCAGCCCCTCGTCCAGGGTGAATCGCTCGCGCGACCAGTCGCAGGACGCGCCCAGGCGACGCAGCTGGCGCACGATGGTGCCGCCGCTCTCGGCCTTCCACTCCCAGACCTTGTCGATGAAAGCCTCGCGGCCCATGTCGCGCCGCCCCACATTGCCGGCGGCGGCCAACTGACGCTCGACCACCATCTGGGTGGCGATGCCCGCGTGGTCCGTGCCCGGCAGCCACAGCACCGCCTTGCCCTTCATCCGGTGATAGCGGGCCAGGATGTCCTGCAGCGTGTTGTTCAGCGCATGGCCGATGTGCAGGCTGCCCGTCACGTTCGGCGGCGGGATGACGATCGAATAGGCGCCTTCGGCCCCTTCCGTGCGGGGCGCGAACAGGCCGCTCTCTTCCCACTGGGCGTACAGGCGGGGTTCGGCGGCCTGGGGTTCGAAGGTCTTCTCGAGCATGGGACTTCTTTGATCGTTGTCGTGCGGCCGAACGGCGGCCTGGAATGACAAAGGGCGGCCCCTGCAGGAGCCGCCCCTCGATTAGTCTGCGGTGAAGCGAAGGGCTAGGCGCTGCGCGCGATGCGTTCGACTTCCCTCTGCACCGCCGCCTCGACGATGGCGGGCAGGTTGTTGTCCAACCAGTCCTTCAGCATCGGACGCAGCATCTCGGCGACCATGGCCTCGACGGTGTTGCCGCTGACGAAGGGCATTTCCGTCGAAGAGGCCGCAGCGGGCTCAGGCTTCTTGAACGAGGCGGCCAGACCGGCGAAAGCCGAAGCGGCGCTGGCGGCGGCGCTTTCGCCGACCAGCGCATCATAGGCCGGGGCGGGGGTTTCGGCCGGTTCGGGCGCGGAAACGACCGGCTCGGGCGCGGCCTCGACGATGTCCAGATCGCCGATGGTTTCCGATGCGGGCGCCTCATAGAGTTCGGTCAGCTCGAGGACATCGTCATCGGCGACCTCGGGTTCCGGCTGCGGCTCCGGCTCGGCGGGCGCGGCGAAAATACTCTCGGCCGCCGCAGGCTCGGGCTCAGGCTCCGGCGTGGGTTCGGGCGCTGGCTCCGGCGCGGGAGCCGGCTCGGGCGCGGCCGCAACCGGCGGCGTCTCGGCGGGCGCGTCGTCTTCGGAGATGATCCGGCGAATCGACGCCAGGATCTCCTCCATGGTGGGTTCCGGGGCGGACTGATCGGTCATGACTTAACCCTGGGAGAGGCCTGGAATGAAACTGGGGGCGTGGAGGTCGCCCCCAAACGCCATGCACGGGTCCGGGACCGGAAGACCTAGCCTTCCCGACCCCAGGATATTGTCGTCGCATCAACGCCCGCCGGAATCAACGGGCGTTTTGCCCCTCGTTCGTCAGGCCGACGTCATGCGCCGGGCGCAGTGCGGATCACATCGCCCTTGAGTTGAGTGTCGATCGGCGCATCCCGCGCGTCGTCGGCGTCGACGACCGGCGGCGAGGCGACCCGGTCCAGGGCCTCGATCACGCCGTCCCAGGGCAGGCCGCCGCGATTGCGGACGCGGTCATAGTTGGTCTTGGCGTCATAGACGTCCAGATTGGCGTTCAGGTTCGGCCCTTCGAGCTGGCCCATCGCCGACAGCAGCGAGGCGCGGGCCACATATTCGGCGGCGCGGGCGGCGGCCAACGAGGTCTGCGACGCCCGCAGGGTCACTTCCTGGTTCAGCACGTCCAGCGTGGTGCGCAGGCCGACCTGCGCCTCCTGCCGCACGCCCTCGGCGGCCACCGAGGCGGCCCGCACGGCCTCTTCGCCCGCTGCAACGTTCGACCGGGTCGACAGGACCTGGGCATAGGCCGAGCTGACGTTCTGCAGCACAGTGCGGCGCTCGCCCTCGACGGCGATCTGGGCGGCGTTGGCCCGTTCCAGGGCCTGGGCGACGCGCGACCGGTTCAGGCCGCCGGTGAACAGCGGCACCGACAGCGTGGCGCCGGCGGTGAAGCTGCGGCGGTCGGCCAGTTCACTCAGATTGCCCAGATCGTTCGCCGTGCCGCCGTAGGAGGCGGTGGCGCGAACGGAAGGCAGATATTCGGCCCGCGCGGCGGCGACGGCGGCTTCGGCGGCCTGCAAGGAATAGGTCGCCGAAAGCACGCCCGGATTACGCGTCAGGGCGACTTCCATGGCGGCGTCGAAATCGTTCGGAACGGTCGGCAGGACCGGGGCCGCCTCAAGGTCGCTGGGCGACTGGCCCACGACGGCGGCATAGGCGGCGCGGGTGGTCGACAGCTGGGCCTGGGCGTTGGCCAGATCGGCTTCGGACTGGGCCAAGGAGGCCTCGGCCTGGGCCACGTCGGTCCGAGTGATCTCGCCGACCTCGAATCGGGCGCTGGTCTCTTCCAGCTGGCGTTGCAGCACGGCGAGGTTTTCCTGGCGGATGCGCAGGATTTCCATGTCGCGGGTGACGTTCACATAGGCCTGGATGACCGACAGCATGACCGACTGTTCGATCTCGCGCAGGTTCTCACGCCCCGCCATCACGCCGGCCCGGGCCTGGTCGATGGCCAGGGTAGTGCGGCCGGCGGTCCAGATGTTCTGCGACAGGCTGACGCCCACGGTGGCGCCGTCGCTCTCGGACGATGAACTGGACACCTGGGTGTCCGGCACGCCGTCGTTGTTCGTGTCGACGAACTGGGTGACGGTCGGGAAATCGTTGCGGGTGTAGTCGACCCCGGCCGAGGCGCTCAGCGTCGGGCGCAGGCCCGATCGCGCCTGGACCACGGTTTCGTCCAGCGCGCGCTGATTCGCCCGCTGAGCCAGCAGGCTGGGATTGGTCTGATAGGCCAGGGCGATCGCTTCCTGCAGCGTCTCGGCCCAGGCGGGCGCGCCAAGCCCTGTCACCAGAGCCACCACAGCGGCCGAAGCCAGCACACGCGAGCGTTTCAACATTGTCCGTCCTTGCCTGACGCCCCCGAGGAGCGCCCGAATGTCATCAAGCGTAACTGCGGCCTCAGTCGACCTGACGCCAGTTAAGTTTTTTTCACGCTTCCCGCGAGCGCTGCCGACTACGTCAGAATGCGAATGTAGGCGCCGGCGTCAGTTCCGCGAGAAGGGCCGGGGATGAATCGAACAGTTCGCGACGCGACAGGCCTTCGCGGCCCTTAACATAGAGGGCGGCCTTGCCGATGGCGCCACGCCGCTCGACCACAACCAGACGGCCGCCGGTCCGCAGGGCCTGCCCCCAGGCTTCCGGCAAGGCCGCCACGCCGCCTTCGCAGACGATCAGGTCCCAGCCCTCCCCCACCGGCGCATCCAGAGGCGCGACCGCCGTCGTCACCCCATCCTCCGCCAGGGCCTCGCCCACGACCTCGAACACGGCCGCGTCAGACTCTTGCGCCGTGACCGTCAGACCCATGCGCGCCAGCACCGCAGCGGCATAGGGGGCGGCGATGGCCAGGGCCTTCTCCCCTTCCCGCGCATCGGCGGCCTGCAACAGCTTGGAGACGTCGCGCGCCGGCATCAGCTTGCGGTCGCCCGCGATCTCGACCGATGCGTCCGAATAGGCGGCGAAGACGCGGTCCGGCGCACAGTAGCGTTCACGCGGAACCGCCATCATGGCCATGTGGATCTCGTGATTGGTCACATCGTTCACGCGGACCTGCGAGTCGACCATGGCCTTGCGCTCGGCGGTGAAATCCATCTTTGGGCAGCCTTCAATCGGTAGTCAGGGAGGAAATCTTGCGCGCTTATAGTTCCGCGCGTTGCAGCGGACAATCCGATCTGATAGCGAACGCCCCTCGCGATGACCGCCCCCGAGAAATCGGGGACAAGGCGGCCTGATGGCGGAGTGGTGACGCAGAGGACTGCAAATCCTTGCACCCGGGTTCGATTCCCGGTCAGGCCTCCATCGCGACAAACGAACAAAAGGCGCGGATCCCGGGATCCGCGCCTTTTTCGTCTCTATCGCCCCTGAAGGATCAGCTGATCGGCGCAGTCACCCAGCCGATCAGGCCCGCCGCGCCCAGACCGGCGACCCCGGCGGCGATGAAGATCGCCGCCCGGACGTTTCGGTTCAGAAAATACAGAATGTTCATTGCGCGCCCCCACACCAACGAGAACAAGGTTCGCCATAGTTTCGGCCGCCGCGCAAGGTGTACAGAACCTTAACGACCTAAAATCCTGGTGAACGCCGGCGTCAGCCTGCGGGCCGCCCGCTGGTCACATGATGAAGCGCCAGGGCGCTGGTCACGGCGACATTCAACGAATCAAAGCCCCCCGCCATGGGTACGCCGACGGCGCGGCACCGATCAATCACCGCGCGGGGCAGACCCGGCCCCTCCGACCCCACCATCAGGGCGACGGGGCCCTTGGGCCGGTAGTCCGCCAGCCTCAGCGTCGCCGACGGGGTCAGGGCCAGCACCTCCACCCCCGCCGTCTGCATCGCCGCCACCAGATCCTCGGCCGATCCGCCGACCGTGAACGGTGTCCGCAGCACGGCCCCGACCGAAACCCGGATAGCCTTGCGATAGAAGGGGTCGCAGCAGGTCTCGTCCAGCAAGACGGCCCGCGCCCCGAAGGCCGCCGCATTGCGGAACACCCCGCCCATATTGTCGTGATTGCCGATGCCGCTGGCGATCACGAACACATCCTCGTCGGCGACGGCCGCCAACAGGTGCTCGACCGGCGGCGCGACGGGCTTCTCACCCAGGGCCAGGATGCCCCGATGCAGCGGAAATCCGGCGATCCGGTCCAGAACGGTCTGGCCGGCGACATAGACGGGAACCGACGGCGCAAGCGCTGCGATGACGTCGCTCAGGGCCGCGACCCGTTTCTCCGCCAGCAGCAGGGCGCGGGGTCGGCATCGTGAGGCGGTCGAGGCCAGCACCCGCACCACCACCTCGCCTTCGGCCACGAACAAGCCCTCGCGGCCCGTCAGGTCGCGTTCGCGAATATCGCGAAAGCCGGAGATCCGGGCGTCATCGGGGTCATTGATGGAGATCGTGCGCATTCGTCGTTTTTCCCATTGCACGAATCGAATGGCCGCTGCTATAGGCCCGCCTCCCGAGCAGTTCCGCGGTAGCTCAGTGGTAGAGCAGCCGACTGTTAATCGGCTGGTCGTAGGTTCGAATCCTACCCGCGGAGCCACTCGGGGCTAAGACTGTCGGCATCAGACATCTCGCCGCCAGCGCTGTTTTGGCCTGAAAATCGGCGGGTTTAGCAAAGACCGCTCTTTCGTTGGCGACGCCCTGGCCGGTTCTCTTCTCCCCCTCATCGCCGCGCCTGGGCCTGACGTTCACCCGTCTTCGCGTCGCCCCAGATGTTCCGTCCCGCGCAGACGGGCGAGCTCAATCTGTCTCTGACGTTCGGCGTAGCGTAGCCTCTGCGCGTCGTCGCGCGTATCCCGGCAGCGTTTGCAGCAGACGCCCTCGATGAAATGGGGCGACGCCCGGCCTTCGGCGTCCAGGGGCATACGGCACCCCCGGCACAGGGTGTGATCGCCCTGCACCAGGCCATGACCGACCGAGACCCGCTCGTCGAAGACGAAACAGTCGCCGCGCCACAGGCTGTCGGCCGGTTCGACCTCTTCCAGATAGCGCAGGATCCCGCCTTCCAGATGGTGGACGTTCTCGACTCCCTCGGCCTTCAGGAAGGCGGTCGATTTTTCGCAGCGGATGCCGCCGGTGCAGTACATGGCCACCCGCTGCGGCTTCATCTGGTCCATCAAGGCGCGGCCATCCGTGCGGAACCAGTCGGGAAAGTCGCGGAAGCTGCGGGTGTTCGGCTGCACCGCCCGCTCGAAGGAGCCGATTTCGCCCTCGTAGTCGTTGCGGGTGTCGATCACCAGGGTGGTCGGATCGGCGATCAGGGCGTTCCAGTCCTGAGGCGCGACATAGACTCCGGCCTGTCGCGCCGGATCCAGGTCCGGCTGACCCATGGTCACGATCTCGCGCTTGATCCGGACCTTCAGCCGCAGAAACGGCATGTCGCCGGTCCAGGCGTATTTGACCTCCAGATCGGCGAAGCCCGGAATGGCGCGGATGTCGGCCAACACCGCTTCAATACCCGATTCAGGACCGGCGATCGTGCCGTTCAGCCCCTCGGTCGCAACCAGCAGCGTGCCTTTGACCGCGCCGGCTTCGCACACGCTATGCAGCCGCGCCTGCACCGCCTCGACGTCCTTGATCGCGGCGAATCGATACAGGGCGGCGACGCGAATCTCGCCGGGGTTCAGGGATTTTGAGTCGGTCATGGCGTGGCTTTCAGCGGCGCCGTCGCGAGAGTGGCGCGCCCTGCAGGACTCGAACCTGCAACCGTCCGCTTAGAAGGCGGGTGCTCTATCCGGTTGAGCTAAGGGCGCTCGGCAGCGAGCCGGGCGTCAATGCGTCCAGGGCTGTTTGCGATTGGGGGCGAAATTGTCGGCGTAGGCCTTCAGGATCGTCGGGGGCTCGTTCGGCTCGTGCAGGCGGAACGGAATGCCGTGGCGTTCGGCATAGGCGACGGCTTCTTCCTTCGAATCAAAGGCGAGACGCACCTGACCGTTCATGTCCGACGAACTGGTCCAGCCCATCAGCGGATCGAGGCTGCGGGCCGAGGCCGGTTCAAACTCCAGACGCCAGTCGCGGCTCTTGGCCTTGCCGGACTGCATAGCGGTCTTGGCTGGGCGGTAGATGCGGGCGAGCATGGCGAAATCCCTAGTGATCGGCAGGTCCAGTGGACCTGCCATAACGCGCGCGGGACACGGAATCCAGCGGCCGTCCATTGGTCGGGGCGAGAGGATTCGAACCTCCGACCCTCTGGTCCCAAACCAGATGCGCTACCAGGCTGCGCTACACCCCGGACCGAACGGAGCGCTCTATTGGCACTTCGTCGCGCGATCCGCAATCAAGGCTTGAAATAAGGATGCAAAATCCTGTCGCCGGGCTTGGCGCCGATCTCGGCCGCGCGACCCGCGCGAAGCTCCAGCACGCCGTTCGCGGCCCCGTTCGACGGTATCGGAACCTCGGAAAAGGGCGTGGCGTGGGAGGCGATCGAGACGATCCGGCCTTTCGGATCGATATAGAGAATGTCCAGAGAACTGGGCGTATTGCGCATCCAGAAGCTCTGTTCCCGCGGCGCCTCTCCGGGCCACTGGAACAGCATGCCGCGATCATCGCCCAGCGGCGGGCGGAACATCAGGCCCCGCTGACGTTCAGGCTCTTCGTCGGCGATTTCGACCCAGAACGGGTGCTCGCCGGACGCCGTCACCACGGCCAGCTTCTGCAGGGGCTCGCCATTCGGCCCGGCCGGCGCTTTCGCGGCGCATCCGGCGACGGCGAGCGCCATCAGGCCGGCCACAACAAAACGTCTCGTCGCGTCGATCATGCGCCCCTCCTGGAGCGACCGATCAGCCGCCCGGTCTGATTTCAGCCACCACCAGCCCCTTGGGACCGCTGGCGAATCGCACCTGCACCGTGTCGCCTGGCACCAGATCGTCCAGGCCGCAGCGCCGCAGGGTTTCGATGTGGACGAAGATATCGCCCGGTTCGCGATCACGCACCACGAATCCATAGCCCTTGGTCCGATTGAACCATTTGACCACGGCCGGCTCCAGGACCGCATCGATTTCGGGCGACGTCGCGATAGCCTCGGCCATGGGCGCCGAACGACGCACGATGACGCTCGCCTCGCCCGCTCCCAGGTCATGGATCTCGACGGCCTGCCAGCCTTTGGATCGCCGAACACAATCGCAGACAATAGGCGCGCCTTCATCTGCCGTTTCGCGGCCGGTGTCGCGCAGACTGCTGATGTGCAGAAGAACATCCCGTAGCTCGGTCAACGTCGGGTCATCCGGCACGATGAAGCCATAGCCCTTCGCCGGATCGAACCACTTCACGCGCCCGACGACACGAACGGTCTCCGCCGTCTCCATCTCATCGTAGTCAGACAAATTATCAAACCCCCGTCCGCTCCTCTTACGGACACGATTACGTTTAACACTGTTCCGCGAATCTTTGGAAAGGTCAAAATGGGGGAAAGGCGCCCGAAACTTGCACCTTCTGGCGGAAAGCTTCCAGTTGTGTCGCACGAATGACACCACCCGTGATGGTTTTCGCCCATGGCGACGACGGGGTTGGTGCAGGACTCAAATGAAGAGGCGACCGCCGCTCGGGCGGCCTATCGGCACGGCCCGTATTCATCCCGCGTGGCAGTCCCTAGGGGAGTCGAACCCCTCTTTTCAGGTTGAAAACCTGACGTCCTAACCGATAGACGAAGGGACCGCTGCGCGGGAGAGCCGGCGATATAGCCGCGCCCTCGGACGGGTGCAAGCGCGGATTTCGAGTTTTTTGCGACGGTCCAGGGCGTGCCCGCGCCGCTCAAACCCTGCGCGGATCGGCGACGTCCTCGATCTCGAACTGCACGCCGCGACGGCCGTTCCAGTCGTCCGCCTTCAGACGGCCGACGACATTCAGCCCGCCCTGCCCGCTCAGCAGCGCCTGGCCGGTCGGCAGATCGGCGCATCGCCAAGCCACGGCCCGCACCGAGGCGCCGTCCGGCCCGACCAGGCGACAGCGGACATGGCCGCCGTTCATCTGCACCGGTTCGCGCGCCTGAACCCCGTTCAGGGCGAAGACCGGCTCGGGGTTGGAGGGGCCGAAGGGGGCCAGTTGCTCGAAGGATTCGAACAGGGCCCGGGTCGCTGCGCCTGGATCGATCAGGGCGTCGATCTCCAGCGCATCCATCGCCACCGCCTCGATCCGTTCGCCGGCCAGCCGGTCGTTCAGGAAGTCGGTCAGTTCAGCCAGTCGTGCGCCGTCCATCGTCAGACCGGCCGCCATGGCGTGCCCGCCGCCGGCCAAAAGAATACCCGCCTCCCACGCCGCCTGAATGGCGCGGCCCAGGTTCATGCCCGGCTGCGACCGGCCCGACCCCTTGCCCAGACCCGTCACCGGATCCAGCCCGATGACGATCACCGGCTTGCGCCAGCGTTCGCGCAGGCGCCCGGCGACGATGCCGACCACGCCGGGGTGCCAGTCCTCGCCCGCCACGACGACCAGGGCCGTCTCGTCGGCGTGGGCGCCGGTCGCCTCGACGCGGCGGACGGCGGCCTCCGTCACGGCGCGTTCGACCTCGCGGCGCGACAGGTTCAGGGCGTCCAGCTCCAGCGCCAGGGCCTGGGCCTCTGCAGGATCGTCGGTCGACAATAGCCGCGCGCCCAGGTCCGATCGGCCGATCCGCCCGCCGGCGTTGATGCGTGGCCCCAGTATAAAGCCGGCGTGGTTGCTCTTGGCCGGCCCTTGTTCGGCGCCGGCGGCGGCCAGCAGGGCGCGCAGGCCCGGGTTCTTCCAGTCGCTCATGACCTTCAGTCCCAACCCCGTCAGGGCGCGGTTGAACCCGGTCAGGGCCGTGACGTCGCAGATAGCGCCCAGGGCGGCCAGATCCAGCCACTGGCGAATATCGGGCTCGGGCCGGTCCGCGAACAGGCCGCGCCGCCGCGCCTCGCGGTTCAGGGCGGCCAATAGAACAAAGACCACCCCGGCCGCCGCCAGATTGCCCTGGCCCGAGTTGCAGCCCGGCCGATTCGGATTGACGACCGCCAGCGCCCTGGGCGGTTCGCTGCGCATCAGATGGTGGTCGATGACGACGACGTTCAAGTCGATGGCCGCCGCATGGGCCAGGGCCTCGTTCGCCGCCGCGCCGCAATCGACCGTCACCACCAGGTCGGCGCCGGCCGCCTTCAGGGTGTCGAAGGCCTTGGCGCTGGGGCCATAGCCCTCGGTCAGCCGGTCAGGAACATAGATGGGCAGGTCCGCCCCCATGGCCCGGAACCAGCGCACCAACAGGGCCGCGCTGGAGGCGCCGTCCACATCATAGTCGGCGAAGATGTGAACCTGAGACTTGGCCTGGAACGCATCCAGCAAGGCCTCGGCGGCGGCGTCCATGTCCATGAAGCTGGACGGATCGGGAAACAGGGCGCGCAGGGTCGGGGTCAGGAAGTCGGCGCCCTGGTCGGCCCGCACGCCGCGCGAGGCCAGGGCCCGCGCCAGCGGCTCCTCCAGGCCCAGACCCTGCATATGGGCGCGGATGGTCGCGGCCTCGGCCGGGCGCTGACGCCAGGCCCGACCGGACAGGGACTGGGTCACACCCAGAAATGCGTTATCGATCTTGAAGCCGCCGTCGTCCGCCATCGTCGCATCATCCGGGGATTCTCGAGCCCCGGCGACAAGCTCATTCAATCGGACGCCGATCAATCGGCGGCGGGGCCTTGGCGCGATCCCGCAGGCTTTGGGCGAAGGCGTCGATCTCGGCCTCGGTGCGGGCCGCATCCGGCGACACGGGAACGGCTCCGACCTGGGCGCGGGTCTCGGCGGCCAGGGTTTCGGCGTCGCCCAGCGTCCAGTCGATCCGCGCCACCTCGCCGCCCAAGGCCCCGCCCTGACCTTCCAGAGCCTGGACCCGGGCGGCCACCTGGGCCGCCTGCGGCAGATCGGCCGGCGCGGCGGGGAAGTTCTCCCAACTGGGATAATGGCGATTGGCGTCGACCAGGGCCTGAACCCGCGGCGCGATCGGCGACGTCGGATCGGTGCTCGGCGCAAACGCGCGCGCACAGCCCCCCAGAGACGCCGACAGCGTCGCCAGGCAGAGCAAAGAAGCCGTCAGCCCCGTTCTTTTTCGAAAGTGCGCGTTCATGTCGGGGTCGGTCTTATGCCATCATCGCTTCGTGCGGAAGGGCGAGGCGTCGAACCAGCCCTCCGAACCCAGGAAGGCGAAGGAAATTCATGGCCCAAGCTCCGAAGAACAAGACCCCGACGTCCCAGCCCGCTCCAAAGGGCGACGCCCGGAAGGCCAAGCCCGGCGCGTCCAAGTCAGCGGTGTCCAAGTCGGCGGCGTCCAAACCCGCAGCGGCCAAGACGCCCGGGCCCATGGCGCTTGACGACGCCCCGGTCGCCAAGACGCCGCGCAAGCCCGGTCGCCCGACCTCGGCCAAGCCCCGCCCGCCCCGCGCCAAGACTCCGGCGCCTGATCCCAGGATCGACTCGTCGGACGCCGCTCCTTCCGCCGAGACGCCTGCTGAACCCGCCCCCGCCCCCTTCCCCGGCGCCGACCAGGCCCAACTGCTCGAAACCCTGTCGATGAACCTGGCCAAGGCGGCCATGATGGCCCAGAGCGCGCTCGCCGAGGCCGCCCTGTTCCAGGCCGACCGCCCCGCCGCCCTGTCGCCCGACCCGTTCCATGTCGGCCCCGCCATGACCTCGGTCATGAGCAGCCTGGCCTCCCGTCCCGAAAAGCTCTTGCAGGCCCAGGCCGACCTGTTCAGCCGCTATATGGATCTGTGGACCGGCACGGCGCGTCAGGCGGCCGGCGAGCCGATGCCGCCCGCCCCCGCCGACAAGCGGTTCAAGGATCCCGCCTGGTCGGACAATCCGATGTTCGACATGATGCGCCGCTCCTATCTGCTGACCTCGGACTGGATGAACGGCCTGATCGCGGGGGTCGAGGACGTCGATCCGGCGGTCAAGCAGCGCGCCCAGTTCTTCACCCGCCTGCTGACCGACGCCTTCTCGCCGTCCAACTTCCTGGCCTCCAACCCGGTGGCCCTGAAGGCCCTGGCCGAGACCAGCGGCGAATCCCTGGTGAAGGGGATGCAGAATTTCGCCGCCGATCTGGAACGCGGCGGCGGTTCGCTGCGCATCAGCCAGGCCGACGACGGCAAGTTCGTCGTCGGCGAGAACGTCGCCACCGCGCCGGGCCAGGTGGTGTGGCGCGACGACCTGTTCGAACTGATCCAGTACGATGCGGCGACCGAGACCCAGCATCAGATCCCCCTGCTGATCTTCCCGCCCTGGATCAACAAATTCTATATTCTCGACCTCCAGCCGACCAATTCGATGATCCGCTGGCTGTCGGCCCAGGGCTTCACCGTCTTCGTCTGTTCCTGGGTCAATCCGGGCCTCGACAAGGCGGGCCTCGGCTTCGACGACTATCTCGAAAAAGGCGTCTATCGCGCCATCGACAAGACGCTGGAGCAGACCGGCGCAGACCGGCTGAACGCGGTCGGCTATTGCATCGGCGGCACCCTGCTGGGCGCAGCTCTGGCCCATATGGCGGCGAAGGGCGACACGCGCGTCGCCGCCGCCACCTTCTTCGCCGCCCAGCACGACTTCGCCGAGGCCGGCGATCTGCTGCTGTTCACCGACGAACACTGGATCGCCGAGATCGAACGCCAGATGGACGCCGCCGGCGGGGTCCTGCCCGGCGCCGCCATGGCCGACACCTTCAACGCCCTGCGCTCCAACGACCTGATCTGGTCCTTCTTCATCAGCAACTACCTGCTGGGCAAGGATCCGCCCGCTTTCGACCTGCTGTTCTGGAACGCGGACCAGACCCGAATGCCAAAGACCCTGCACCTGGCCTATCTGCGCCAGATGTACGGCGCCAACGCCCTGGCGCGCGGCGTGTTCGAGATCGGCGGCCTGACGGCGGACCTGTCGAAGGTCGCCATCCCCCTGTATTTCCAGGCCAGCCGCGAGGATCACATCGCCCCGATGAACTCGGTCTATCGCTCGGCCCGTCTGTTCGGCAGCCCGGACGTGACCTTCACCCTGGCCGGGTCCGGCCATATCGCCGGGGTGATCAACGCCCCGGCGGCGCGGAAATACCAGCACTGGACCAACCCCGCCCTGCCCGGGACCCTGGCCGAGTGGCAGGCCGGGGCCGTCGAACATCCGGGCAGCTGGTGGGACCACTGGGCCGGCTGGCTGCATGATCGTTCGGGGTCCAGGATTCCGGCGCGCGACCCTGCTAAGGGTCCGCTCCCGCCCCTGGCGCCGGCGCCGGGTCTGTATGTGAAAGTGAAGTCTTGAACCGTATCGAACCCAATATCCTGCTGGCCGTCAGCACGGGCGTCGCCCTGATCCTGCTGATCATGACGGCGGCCACCTTCGGCGAGCCGGGCAATACGGCGAAATATATGATCAGCGCCGTCGTCTGTTCGGTCCTGCGTCGCCCTGAACGGCTGGATGGCCCGCCGGATGAACCGCCCGACGCCGCAGCCGGTCATCCGTGCGGCCTCGCCCGGAACCGCCGCCTGGGCCGGCCTGTTTCCCGCGCTGGTCATCGCCGCCGCCGTCGCCCCGGTCTTCCTGCCGGGCCACGACTACGGCCTGCTGATCATCATTGCGGCGGTCTGGTTCGGGGTGACGGTCGATTCGGCTGTACGCGCCAATCGCGGCTAGGCGGCCACGAACTTCAGCGCCACGCCGTTGTTGCAATAGCGCAGGCCTGTGGGCCGCGGTCCGTCGTTGAACACATGCCCCTGATGCCCCAGGCAGCGGGCGCAGTGGTATTCGGTGCGGGGAATGCCGATGGCCAGGTCGCGCTTGCGGCCGATGTTGGCGGCGATGACCTGATAGAAGCTGGGCCAGCCGGTGTGGGAGTCAAACTTCCAGTTCGAGCGGAACAGCGCCAGGTCGCACCCCTTGCAGACGAAGGTCCCACGGCGATGTTCGTCGTTCAGCGGACTGGTGTAGGGGCGTTCGGTGTCCTCGTGACGCATCACGCGCCAGGCCGCGTCGCCGAGCCGCCGTCGCCAGTCGGCGTCCGACACGCGACGATAGAGCGAGGCGGCGTAGGCCCCCTGCCCCGCCTGGGACGGTTCGGGCGAACAGGCGGCCAGGGCCAGCGCGCCGGCGCCTGCCAGAAGGCCGCGTCGATGGAGGATCGGGGACTGGGTCATGCCACCCAGTACGACGGGACGAGGGGAAAGGTTTCTCGCCTCGTTTCTTCTCCCGATCAGGGTTTCAGATCAGACCGGTCGCCTCATCCAGGCCCAGCAGGATGTTGAGGTTCTGCACCGCCGCGCCCGAGGCCCCCTTGCCCAGGTTGTCCAGCAGAGCGATCAGACGCGCCTGTTCGCCGGATCGGTCGCCGAACACATGCAGACGCAGGCGGTTGGTGCTGTTCAGCCCCTCGGGCTCCAGACCGGTCATGGCCTCGGTCTCGTCCAGATCGGCCACCTCGACGAAATACTGGCCGTCATAAGCCTCGACCAGGGCGCCGTGGATCCGCTCGACCGACGGGGTTTCCGGGAGGGCGGCCAGGTGCAGCGGAACCTCGACCAGCATGCCCTGGCGGTAATTCCCCACTGCGGGGGCGAACAGCACCTCGCGGCTCAGCCCCGTGTGTTTCGTCATCTCCGGCACATGCTTGTGCTTCAGCGACAGACCATAGGCGCGATAGGCGGTTGCAGCGCCTTCCGCTTCGAATTCGGCGATCATGGCCTTGCCGCCGCCGGAATAGCCCGAGACCGCATTGACCGTGACCGGATGGCCGGCCGGAACCAGGCCCGCCTTCACCAGCGGCCGCATCAGGCCGATGAAGCCGGTCGGATAGCAGCCAGGGTTGGACACGAATTGCGACCGCGCGATCAGATCGCGCTGGCCTGCGTCCATTTCGGGGAAGCCATAGGCCCAGCCCGGCGCGACCCGATAGGCGGTCGAGGCGTCGATCACCTTGACCGACGGGTTCTCGACCATGGCCACCGCCTCGCGCGCCGCGTCGTCCGGCAGGCACAGGATCACCGCATCGGCGCTGTTCAGGGCCTCGCGCCGCGCCTCGACGTCGCGCCGACGGTCGCCCAGCAGGATCAGCTCCAGATCCGAGCGCGCCTCCAGCCGCTCGCGGATTTCGAGGCCCGTGGTGCCGGCTTCGCCGTCGATGAAGATGGTGTGGGTCATAGGCTGCTCCTGACCCTTCCCCCATGCGGGAGAAGATAGACAAGAAAAAGGGCGCTCCGGGTCTCCCCGAAGCGCCCCAAATCCAAACCGCGTGAACGCGATTAGCGCTTCGAGAACTGGAACGAACGGCGAGCCTTGGCGCGGCCGTACTTCTTGCGCTCGACGACGCGGCTGTCGCGGGTCAGGAAGCCGTGCGGCTTCAGGACCTTGCGCAGTTCCGGTTCGAAATGCGTCAGGGCGTGCGAGAGGCCGTGGCGGATGGCGCCGGCCTGGCCGGACAGGCCCGAACCTTCGACGGTGCAGACGACGTCATACTGGGTGGCGCGGTCCGAGACGGTCAGCGGCTGGGCGATCATCATGCGCAGCACGGGACGAGCGAAATACTGCTCTTGGTCCTTGCCGTTGATGGTGATCTTGCCGGTGCCGGGCTTCACCCAGACGCGGGCGATGGCGTTCTTGCGCTTGCCGGTCGAATAGGCGCGGCCCTGGGCGTCCAGCTTCTGGACATAGACGGGGGCGTCGTTCTCGACCGAAGAGCTCAGGCCCTTCAGGGCGTCGAAACCGGTGGCGGCTTCGGTGTTGGTCACGTCGGTCATGCTCAGACGCTCCGGGTGTTCTTGGGCGACGCCGACTTGAAGTCGATCGTTTCCGGTTGCTGGGCTTCATGTTCGTGCGCGCCGCCGGCGAACAGGCGCAGGTGCGTCATCTGCTTGCGGGCCAGCGGGCTTTCCTTCGGCAGCATGCGCTCGACGGCCTTCTCGAGCACGCGCTCGGGGAAGCGACCGCCCAGAACCTTCTCCGGGGTCGTCGACTTGACGCCGCCCGGGTGGCCGGTGTGGCGATAATAGACCTTGTCGGTCGACTTCTTGCCGGTGAACACCACCTTGTCGACGTTGGTGACGACGACATAGTCGCCGCAGTCAACGTGCGGGGTGTAGTCGCCGCGGTGCTTGCCGCGCAGACGGTTGGCGATGAAGGTCGCGAGACGGCCCACCACGACGCCTTCGGCGTCGATGTGGATCCATTTCTTCTCGACCTCGGCCGGCTTCAACGAAGCCGTGGTGCTCTTCAGCATTGAGGGGGTTCCTGGAGACGAAAATCGGGTCCGGCCCCCGAGGGAACCGAATGAAGGCGCGCTGATACAGGAGACGATACGCCGCGTCAACGCGTCGAAAAGCGCGACATGTGGCGCAAACTACTGTTTTGAAGCGATATTCTATATACGGTATTAAAATACCCGTCGAAACGAGCCGTCTCTCCGTTACAAATTAACGGCGTTCGTCATCAAACCATAGCCATTTGCAGTCATCGGGGACCAAACCCTTCGGAGCCTCCTTATGAATCTTCACCGTCGCGGCCTGATCGCCTCGAGCGCCGCCCTCGCCTTTGCAGGACTGGCCCGCCACGCCTCCGCCCAGACCGCCGGCGAAGAAACCTATGTCAACGAGGTTCACGGCTATGGCCCGCTGATCACCGATCCGAACCGACTGCTCGATCTGCCCGAGGGCTTCTCCTACCAAGTGGTGGTCCAAGGCGGCGACACCATGGACGACGGACTGTTCGTGCCGGGTCAACCCGACGGCATGGCCTGTTTCCCGCTGGAAGGATCTAGGGTCGCCCTGGTGGTCAATCACGAGCTGAAGGGTTCTTCCGGCCTGCACCGCAATCTGGGCCCAGGCGGTCTGCATGAAGAACGTCTCGGTCTGCTGGATGCGGCCAAGGCCTATGACACCTACAAGGACGGCCGCCCCCTGCCCGGCGGATGCTCCACAATCATCTATGATCTTCAAACCCGCCAGAAGGTCAGCCAGCACCTGACCCTGGCCGGCACCTCGACCAACTGCTGCGGCGGCCCGACGCCCTGGGGCAGCTGGCTCAGCTGCGAGGAAACCCTTGAAACGCCGGCCGACGCGGACGTGGCCAAGAACCACGGCTGGGTGTTCGAAGTGCCGGCGACAGCCACCGGCCTGGTGGATCCCGTGCCGCTGAAGGCCATGGGCCGGTTCGATCACGAGGCCGTCTGCATCGATCCGCGCACCGGCATGGTCTATCTGACCGAGGACGATCACACCGGCCTCTTCTACCGCTTCATTCCCAACACGCCCGGCGAACTGGTCCGGGGCGGCAAGCTTCAGGCCCTGGCCTGGAAGGGCGTCCCCGCGGCGGACACCCGCAACCATGACGCCCGCACGTGGGAGGTCGGCGACTGGCGCGAGATCGAATGGATCGACCTGGACGACGTCGAATCCCCGAACGGCGACCTGGCCAAACGCGGCCACGCCGCGGGCGCGGCCCTGGTGGCGCGCGGCGAAGGCGTGTGGTGGGGCGACAATGAAATGTACTTCACCGCCACCTCGGGCGGGCCGATCCATCGCGGCCAGGTCATGCGGCTGGTTCCGGGCCTGAACGGCGCCGCGGATAGGCTCCAGTTGTTCGTGGAAAGCACGGACCTGAAGACCATGAACATGGCCGACAATATCACCGTCGCGCCGTGGGGCCATCTGATCCTGTGCGAGGACAACTACTCCACCGACGTCCGCAACCACCTGAAGGGCGTCACCCCGGACGGCAAGGTCTATACGATCGGGCGCAACGTCTTCACCGGCAACTCCGAGTTCGCGGGCGCCTGTTTCTCGCCCGACGGCGAGGTGCTGTTCGTCAACATCATGTACCCGGGCATGACCCTGGCGATCAGAGGCCCATGGTCCTCGGTCCGGACATGAAAATCCGGGGCTGAGCCCGCAGCACCAGCCAAAGGTTCGCCGTCGCCACAGCCAGGACGACGGCGGCCCCGGCCTGGTGCAGCACGCCCAGCCATACCGGCACGGCGTGCATCAGGGTGACGATCCCCAGCACGGCCTGAAGCCAGACCACGGCGGCCAGGACAAAGGCCGCCAGCCCCATTCCTTCGGCCACGCGCCAGCGCCAGGCCTGGAAGGCGTAGATGCTGACGGCGATCAGCAGCCCATAGGCCACAAGCCGGTGATTGAACTGAATCAGGGCCTTGTCATGCAGGAAGGCCCCGGCGCCCAGGCTCCAGTCGGCCGGCGGCAGGATCGCCCCGTCCATCAGCGGCCAGTCGGTATAGACCAGTCCCGCGTGACCGCCCGCGACCAGGGCGCCCAGCAGACACTGGACGAAGACCACGCCCAGCAGAATCCCGGCACCGCGCGCCCATCCGCCCGGCGCGCGCCCGTGATCCTCGCCGTTCCAGGCCTCAAGCCCGGTCCAGATCAGGGCGGCGAACAGAACGAAGGCCAGGCCCAGGTGGGTCGCCAGACGCTCGGGCGCGACGCTGACCCGCTCCGACAGGCCGCTGGACACCATCCACCAGCCGATCAGCCCCTGAAGCCCGCCCAGGGCCAGCAGCAACACGCAGCGCCAGATCAGCCGGTCGGGCATGGCCCATTGCCGCAGGACCGAACGCTGCGGCGACATCCTGCACGCCAGGAAGAAGACCAGCGGCAGGGCGAACACCAGGCCGACCACACGCCCGATCAGGCGGTGCAGCCATTCCCACCAGAAGATGCCCTGGAATTCGCCCAGGCTCATGCCGGCGTTGATCTGGGCGTACTGGGGAATCTGTTTGTACTTGTCGAAGGCCTCGGCCCACTGGGCGTCGTTCAGCGGCGGAACCGCGCCCATGATGGGCTGCCATTCCGTGATCGACAGACCCGATCCGGTCAGGCGGGTGATGCCGCCGACCACCACCATCAGGAAGACGACGGCCGCCGTGGCGAACAGCCACACGGCGACGGCGCGATTGCGATCTGGATTTCCGAAACGGTTCATTCGACGCCCGACACTGACCCGGATATGGTGTCGCGCTCGACCGTGACCAAATCGCGACCGTGGCGGTATGCCCGCCCGACGCGACAAGATCGAGTCGGATTGAGTTAACGGCGCTGACGCCGCAGGAGATCAGGGTTGGAATACGCCGACATCGTCGCCGCCGTGCTGGGCGGACTTCTGCTGGCCTGGATCGCCGATCTGCTCACCGGCCGCCGTGGCTTTGGCGGAACCAGCCTGGTGTCCGGCGTGGGCCTGGCCTGCGGCTGGTTCCTGGCGGTGCGGGTTTTCGCCGTCAGCACCATGGACAGCTGGGCCTGGGTGCCCTGGGCCCTGATCGGCTCCGGCGTCTGCCTGGTCGCCTTCTTCCTGTTCCGGAACAAGCGCTGATGCCGCCCCGTGCGCGCCGATTCGTCGCGGCGGTCGGCGTGCTGGCCTTTTTGATCTTCTGGGTCTGGGGCCTGATCGCCCTGCGCGGGCTTCTGCCAGCCTCCCCCTGGATCGACTTCCTGTTCTTCGGCGTCGGCGGCACAGCCTGGGGCCTGCCGCTCATTCCCCTGTTGAAGTGGGCCGAGCGGGGCTGACCCTTCATGGGACCTGACCGTTCCAGGTCACCGATCACAGTCTCCCATCCGCCACAGGCCTTGAGGATGAAACGCGCGGGGTTGCGACAGTCTTGACCAAGTGTGATGTTATCTCATAACTACATCACCCTCCGGTGAAAGATTTCTCATGCGTCTGACTTCCTCCTCCCGCTCCTTGCTGCTTGGAGCCGCCGCCTCCGCCTTGCTCGCGGGCGCCGCTTCGGCCCAGACCGCCCCCAAGCCCGTCGATCTTGACGACATCATCGTCACCGGCGCGCCCTATGGCATAAGCCAGCGCGCCACGACGATCGCCACAGACGTGATCGACGCCCAGACCCTGGCCACCGCGCCGGCCGTGTCTCTGGGCGATCTGGTCAGCACTCGCCCCGGCATCCGTTCGACCGACTTCGCCCCCGGCGCGAGCCGCCCGGTCATTCGCGGTCTCTCCGGCCCCCGCGTGCAGGTGTTGACCAACGGCATCGGCTTGATCGACGCCAGCTCGGTCTCGCCCGACCACGCCGTAGCCACCGACCCGGCCGAGGCCAGCCGCATCGAAATCATCCGCGGGCCGGCGACGCTGGTGTATGGCGGATCGGCCATCGGCGGCGTGGTCAATGTCATCGACGAACGCATCCCCACGTCCATTCCCGAGGGCGGGATGTCAGGCGTCGTCTCCACCCAGGCGTCCAGCGTCGACGACGGCCGCAGCGCGTTCGGCCGCGTCACCCTCGGCAGCGGCAATTTCGCCTTCAACATCGATGGCGTGAAGCGCAAGTCGGACGATTACGACATTCCCGCCCCGGCCCTGTCCGCCCGCAAGGCCGCAGCCGACGGCGTGGAACGGGGCGAAGGCGGATCCCAGCCCAACAGTTATTCGGATCTGGAGGCCTGGGGCGTCGGCGGTTCCTATATCGGCGACAAGGGATTCCTGGGCGCCTCCTACAAGAATACCGATAGTGAATACGGCACGGTCGCCGAGGAGACCGTCTTCATCAAGCTGAACCAGGAACGCTATGATGTTCGGGGCGAATATCGCTTCGACGACGGCCCCTTCTCGGCCTTGCGCGGATCCTACGGCCACGCGGACTACACCCACACCGAGTTTGAGGATGTCGGCGAGCCCGGCACGGTCTTCAACTCGGACGGCTGGGAAGGCCGCGCCGACCTGGTGCAACGCACGCGCGGCGACTGGAACGGCGCGGTCGGGGTGCAATCCCTTTCGCGCAACTTCCAGGCCATCGGCGAGGAAGCCTTCGTTCCGACGACCGACATCGACGAACTGGGCGTCTACACGGTCCAGCGTCTGGACCGCCAGGGTTACGGCTTCGAGGGCGGCCTGCGTTATGATCGTCGCGAACTGAGCGCCACGCCGATCGGCGAAGACCGCCAGGTGGATCGCACGTTCGACAACTGGTCGGCCTCGGCCGCCGCCTTCCTGCGGCCCGCGCCCGGCCTGTTCCTGGGCCTGAGCCTGGCGCACAACGAACGCGCGCCCAGCGAGGTGGAGCTTTTCGCCGACGGGGTGCACATCGCCACCGCCGCCTACGAGACCGGCGACGTCAATCTGAACAGCGAAAAGGTCAATACGCTCGAAGCCACGGCGCACTATGATCGCGGACGGTTCACGGGCGACCTGCACGTCTACCACTCGTGGTACGACGGTTTCATCGACGAGCGGGCCACCGGCGAAACCTTCCTGTTCGAGGAAGAGAACGAGGAATTCCCGGTCTATCAGTTCGTCCAGACCGACGCCCGCTTCTATGGTTTCGAGGCCGAAGGCTCCTACACGGCCTGGCAGAACGGCGACCGCAAACTGTCGCTGGAAGCCGCCGCCGACTTTGTCCACGCCCAGACGGACCTGGGTCCGGCAGCGCGTATTCCGCCCTATTCCCTGACCGGCCGCGTCGCCTGGACCTCCACGCCGTTCGACGCCAGCGTCGAGGTGCGCCATGTCGGGGAACAGGACCGGGTCGCGAACGAATACGAACTGCCGACCGACGACTACACCCTGCTGAACCTGGCCGCCGCCTGGCGTCCGCTGACGGATCGAAACGTCACCGTCTTCGCCGAGGCGCGCAACCTGACCGACGAGGAAGCCCGCGAACACGTCTCCTTCCTCAAGGACATCGCGCCTCTGCCGGGCCGCAACCTGCGGGTCGGCGTCGCCTACCGCTTCTGATCCGGGCGGAAACCATGTCGGGGCGGCGTCGCATCAGCGCGCCGCCCCTTTTTTTGTATTGATCACCCGCGCCCGGCGAACTCGCTTCGCCAACCCGCAGCTTCGACCGCAATATCATAGCGATGGTTGGCGTCGTCCCAGGCGAGATCCATCCGGTGTTCGCCGTCGACGGCGAGGGATCGAACGCCTGCGCCGGCCGTCACCTCCGCCTCGCCCCTGCCTGTCAGGACCAGAACAGGCGCCGCGCCGCGCCAGTCCAGCCGCGCCGACACGACTTCGTCCCCCGCGCCGACGAACCGTCGGTGAAAGCCGTCCGGCCCCATGACCTGCAGATCGACGCCGCCGGCCGTGCTCCAGTCGTCCTGAAGCCGTTGGCCGCCTTCGACCGTATAGCGGCGCGGCCCGGCCTCCAGGTTCATCCGGTCATAGACATGAAAGACCGCTGTGCGGTTGCCCGTGTTGACGAAGCTCAACCGCACCCGGTCGCCCGCCGTCTCGCGCTCGCATTCCAGGGCGTAGACGCCGGGACAGGCCGGGCGGAAGCCGGCGACCTGGTGCGGGCGTGTCGGTTCGGCGGGAGTCGGCGGGGTGGTGCGGCCGTCCAGGGCGGCGGCACGCGCCGCGTCTGCCTGGGTCGCCGGCAGAGGCACGGGCCGGGCGTCCACGCCGGAGAAGTCGAGGCAGGACGTCAGGTCGCCGCACACTGCGCGCCGCCAGGGCGAGATATTGGGCTCCATGACCCCGAAACGGGCCTCCAGGAACCGGATCACCGAGGTGTGGTCGAACACCTCGGAATTGACCCGACCGCCCCGGCTCCAGGGCGACAGCACATACATGGGCACCCGCGGCCCCAGACCGTAGGGACGGCCGCGGTATTCCGGCAGGTCCAGACGCGCGTCGGCGGGGCTGGCCTGAAGGTGATATTCGCCCGCCAGATCGACGGTCGAGCCGCCCTTCAGTCCGCCCGCCGCATCGCGCGACGGCGGCGCCGGCGGCGGCACATGGTCGAAGAAGCCGTCGTTCTCGTCGAAATTGACCAGCAGGACCGTGCGCGCCCAGACCTCGGGGTCGGCGGTCAGGGCGTCGATCACCTGGGCCGTATAGTCGGCGCCCTGGGCCGGGCTGGACGGGCCGGGGTGTTCCGAGCCGCTGGCGGTGGCGATGACATAGGACACCTGCGGCAGACGTCCGGCCAGGACATCGGCCTTCAGCCCGTCCAGCGCCCGCGTGGTCAGGCCGCGCTCGACCAGGGCCGGGTCGGACCCCGGCGCCCCGGCCACCGCCTTCTGGAAGGCTTCGAACCCGACCAGGGGGTTGTCGGTGAAGTTGTCGGCCATGTCCTGATAGATGCGCCAGTCGATCCCCGCCGCCTGCAGCCGCTCGACATAGGTGGTCCAGCGATAGGGCTCCATGGCCTCGCCCTCGCCCGGCAGGGTGTCGTGCGAATTGCCGATACAGGGACCGCCGCGCTCGCCTGACCCGTCGTTACAACCCGACCACAGCATGACCCGGTTCGGGTTCGTGCCGGTCTGAAGCGAACAGAAATAGGCGTCGCACAGGGTGAAGGCGTCGGCCATGGCGTACTGGAACGGAATGTCGGCGCGCTCATAATAGCCCATCGAATGGGCGTGCTTGGCCTCGGGCCAGCGGCCCATCCGCCCATCGTCCCAGGCCGCCTGGGCGTCGGGCCAACTGTGCGGCGTGCCCTCGACCCGCATATGGGCGAAGGTCTGACGCGTGTTCAACGGGAAGGGCGCCAGCCAAGCCGGCCCCTCGCCGCCGCCGTCATGTTGAAGCAGCACGTCGCGCGCGCGGCCGTCGAGGCTGGGCGCCGGGGCCGGATGAGGATCGGAGAAGCCCCGCACACCGTTCATCGTGCCGAAATAATGATCGAAGGAGCGGTTCTCCTGCATCAGGATGACCACATGATCGACGTCCTGGATCGTACCCGTCCGCACCTTCGGCGCGATGCTCAGGGCCCGCGCCAGCGAGGGAAAGGCGGCGGCGGCGGTCAGGCCGGCCAACAGGCCGCGGCGGTCGATCTTGGGCATGGGTGATCCCCGTTTAACTTGGAACGGTCGAACCCGCCTGCTTGAAATACGTGCGGTTCAGGCGAGCGTGAAGACGACAGCGCCGTCATCAGCGCTGCTTCCGCCGGGCTTAGAACTCGACTGTGACAATCAACACCATGCGCCGGCTCACGAGGATGCGCCGCTCAGCTCCAAGGCGGCGCGACGATCAACCCTTGAGCCGGTAGGGCGCGACAGCAGCGAACAGTTGCTCGCGATTGCTCACTCCGATTTTCAAATAGGAACGCCGGACGTGCGTCCGTGCGGTCTCGACGCTGATGCCGAGATCTTCGGACAGGGTCTTGATATTGGCGCCGCCGACCAGAAGCTTGATCAGACGATCCTCCGACGGCGTCAGGCCGAAGATCACGCCCATGTTCGCCCACAGGCCTTGATCCTCGTCCTGGGCGATCGGGAAAAGCTGAACGGCGATCACCTCGGTCTCGTCGACCCTTTCCACGCGCATGAGAAGCGACCGGTGGTGATCGCCGACCATGTGGATCTCGGGGGCTCCGTCGAGACTGTAGACGAACCGGCGGAACTGTTCCGCCGCCGCCTTGCCCCGGACCACCAGTTTGCCGCCGCTGAGCGCGAGTTCATCAGACGCATCGACGAGGCGGATGGCTGCGGCGTTCGCATCCAGCACCTCCAGGGTCTGTGCGGAAAGGAAAAGGCAGGCGATGGCGTGGTTGGCGAACCAACGGGACAGGTGAAGAGAGGGAGCCTCATCCTCCCGTCCCGTGGCGCCTGCCAGCGCAACGAGCCGAGAAGTCATCGGGAGCGACATGGTTTACCAGAGATTAATAGTCTGGCTTGGCTATAAGTACGCCCCATCCCCAAGTGTGGGTATTGCGCCCTTGATCTCACGATTGAGACTGGAGGATCGGATTCGCTTCGTCTGCTGAGGATGGCGCCAATCCTGCATCACCATCTCGCCGAGATCAGGATAGTCAGTGCCGCGTACCAAACAGGGATTCATTTCCCCGCTTTTCATCTTGCCCGTTGGGCGCACAGTATCGCTCTCGACAGACCGCACGCGGAGCCCCCGACGGGCCAACGCCGGATCATGATCGAAAGCTTCAGCTTTTCGACGCAAGGCCTGACGCCGCCCGAAGCCGCCGAAACCTATCGCAACCTCTATGACGGCGGCGCGGACGTGGTCTCAAGCGGACAGGCCGTGTCTGCTGAGGTCACGGCTCATCGCCTGGATCGTCTCATCCTGTTTGATCGCCGGCTGACGGGCGTCGGGCACGCCCGTCCGGCGCAGCGCGTCGGTCTCAACGGCTTTTCCCATTTCGTCGTTCATCTGGTGGTCGAGGGCGTTCTCGTCGCCAGCGAGGTCAGCGGTTTCGAACAGGCCCGCCCGGGCGACCTGGTGCTTCAGGATCTTCGCCGACAGACCCGAACCACGATCCCGGATGGACGTCTGATCACGGTCAGCGTGGCCCGTGATCTGATCGAGGCTGCGGCCGGCGCCGCCAACGGCCTGCATGGCCGGGTGCTGGACCCCGATCAGGCCGGTCTGCTGGGGGACTATCTTCTTTCCTTGTGTCGCCGGGCCGGCGCGCTCGAGCATGATGCACTTCCGACGGTATCCCGGACCTTTGTGGATCTGCTGGGGCTCGCCATCGGTCCGACAGGCGGCGGCGCCACGGCTTCGAAACGGCGGATGGAATTTGATCGCCGCGAGGCCATCCAGAGGATCATCGAGCAAGGTCTCGGCGATCCCGGGCTCAATGCCGGCGTCATCGCCAGGGAGACCGGCGTTTCCAGGGCCACGCTATACCGGCTGCTCGCGCCCCACGGCGGCGTCGACAGTTTCATTCAAAGCCGGCGGCTGGCGGCGGTTCGCACCACGCTGGATCGCTCGGACGACACCACGCCGCTCGCCGAACTGGCGCTCCGATACGCCTTCCGCAACGAAGCGGACATGCGCAGCCGTTTCCGCGCCCGCTTCGGCCTATCCCCTGCCGCCTACCGCCAGATGGTCGATGACCCGACGCGTCGCCTGGAGACGATCAAACGGCGCTGGGCGTCCTGGATGGTCGAGGTAAGGTAAACAGGCGTTGACCACGCCGGTTAAAGTGACTTTCAGGCGGAGCGGATAAATGTGAAGCCTCGCTCCTGGAAGGACGCCTGATGGTTTCGCGCTCTGACATTCTGAAAACGGCCACGCTTGCAGCGGCCGTCTCCCTGCTGGGCGTCGCCCCTGCCCTCGCCGGCGGGGTTTCGATCGGCATTCGAGCGACAGCTCGAACCATCTGCCGGGTCGAGGTCGGCGCGGCCGTCATCCCCGCCTTCGAAACCGGCGAAACCGGCCTGGGCCGAATGACCGAGCTCTGCAACAACGTCGAGGGTTATCGCCTGATCCTCAACCATCCCGTCGGCCTGGTCGACGCCTTCGCCGTGGTCGACGGCCAGCGTGTGCCGCTCTCCTCGACGGCCACCCAGACGGTCATCATCGACAGCAATCAGCCGGCGTTCCGCCAGCGCGACCTCGGCATCATCCTGTCGTCGCCTCAGGACGCCATGAGCCTGAGCCTCCGGGCCGAAGCCAAGGGCATGATCTTCTAGATCGAACAGCCGGCGCCGGGCGACAGCCCGAGCCGCGGAGAAAACGTCAGGGTGACCACGTCGCTGTAGGCGCCGGCGGGCTGGGACGAAATATCGTCGCCATTGACCGTGACCTGCAGCGGATGGCTGCGGCCAGAGGGCGCCGGCGTGCGGTCGCACACAAGCGCCGCCCCCGCCTCGACCGGAATTCCGCCCAGACGCATCGAATAGCGCAGGCCGGCGGCATCCGCGTCGCCACGACGCAGCACGCCCCATTTCGACGACACGCTCAACTCGTAGGGCGAGGTCGACTGCGCGGTCACGACCACGGTTCCGCTGGAGGACTGATCGGGATTCAGGACGCCCAGGTCGATCTCGCCCCGTCGCATGCCTGCGGATCCGATAAAGGCCGAAATCATGTCCGGCGTCTCCAGGTCCAGCGCGACCCGGCCGGCCTGCTGAATCTCCGCCGCGTCGAGCCGCTCCTCGCCCGAGTAGCAGACGTAACGAACCTCGAGCGGTTCGTAATAGTCTCCCGATCCGACAGACTGGCCGGCCGGCGCCATCAGCCGGAAACTCTCGTTGACGACGTCGCCCGCAGGCCCGGCCTTGAAGCTGACCACGGCGCCATTGGTCGCATTGGGCTGTTCTGCGCCGCTGAAAAACACCGGCCGGGAAGAGTCACGCGCCCATTCGACATCGTAACCCTGTGGCCCGCCCGCCCCGAACTGCGAACGACCGCCCCGGGGGTCAGGGTCGACCAGGATGAAGCGGACGGCCGTCACGGAGGGATCGGTCCGGCTGACCCGGATGTTGAATGCATGATTGATCGGCGCACCCGAGAACGGATCGTAGCGAACGGACAGGCCCGTTCCCTGCGACTCGAACCCTGCGCATCCGGCCTGTGCGGCGGCGGGCGCGAACATCAGGGCGAGCGCGGCGAGACCGGTCGGCAAAACGATCTTCATGGGCGGGGCTCCGGTGTGATGACGCCCAGACGGACCAGGCCGTCCGCGCCAGCGGGAATGACGATCATATAGGTCTGCGCGCCGTCGACCCCGGCCTCGATCCGCCAACGGCCCGGCCGAAGGCCCTGAACGGCGAAGCGGCCGGAGTTGTTCGTGAACATGCGCACGCCGGGTTGATCCGGTCGCGCCATCTCATAGGCCGTGCCGACCAGGAGTTTCAGCGGCGCGCCGTCCGCCTGGACAAGCTGGCCGGTGGCCGAGACCGAATAGTCCGAACCGACGGTGATCAGATAGCCGGAACGGTAGGGCGGCAGCAGTTGCACCGAGCCGGCGCCAATGTCGTAGCCGGTAGGCGCATCCGGCACGTCGAACATCACCGTGCGCGGCGAATAGGCGCTGAGTTCAGGCGTCACGGCCCCGCCCAGCCGACCGGACCGCGCGGTGTAGTTCCCCTCGCGGGGCTCCACATAGACTTGGGAGTCGTTCAGGCTGGCGTGCGGCGCGAACAGGGCGAAACTGTCGTAGATCGGACGCGACACGGCCATCTTGCCGTCCGCATAGACCAGCGCGCCCCCGGCCCGGAATGAAGTCCGCTGATCCGAGATTTCGCCGCTGTCGGCGTTGAACGACGTCAGATGGGACCCGCCGATTTCGGCGCGGTTCAGCAGGGCTGTGAACGACCCGTTGACCCCGGCCGCGTCTTCGGACGTGTCCAGGTTCGCCGCCGCGCTCCAGGAGCCGACGCCCCGTCCGCGCGAGGTCTGGTACCCGACACGCGCCCGATTGCGGCGACTGTCGACCTCCGCCGTCGCGCTGGCGTAGGAGCCCATGCGATAGGTGAGGCCAAACCGGATGCCGGTCTCGGTGCGGTTCTGACGCTTCTCGAAATTCGCCTCGGCATTGAACAGCAGCCGGCCGCTGGCGCGCCAGCCGTAGCTTGCGCGGGCCGACGCCTGGTCTTCTCGTGCGCCCCGCCCCACGGAATAGAAGACGTCCGCCGAAACATACTGGGTCGTGCCGATCGACTGCGAATAGGTGACCCCGGCCTCATAGGCGAAGGGATTGTCCGCCAGTTCGACGCCGGGCGTGGCGAAGGATTCGCTGATGGTTTGGACCGTGGCGTTCAAGGAACGGGCGCTGCTTCGGTCGGCGCCGAAAACGCGTTCGAAGCTGAGGTTCAACGCATAGCCTTCGCCGATATCGGCGATGGACGATCCAGCCAGATTCATGCCGATCGTGCCGATCGGCGCCGCCCAGACGATTTCACCGCCCACCACGCCGCCGCGTGCGCTGGCCTGGAAGTTGGCGCCCGCCGTCAGATCGTCGGTCAGGCCGCGCCGATAAAAGCCCGACCCGGCCGCGTCCCCCGAGTATTTCCGGCCGCCCTGGTCGAAGTCGGTTCGCGTGCCCGCGTAGAAGCCGAATTCCGTCAAGCCGGCCGCAAGCAGGCTTCGGTCGAAGAAGATGGAGAAGGAGAAGACGCTTTCGACGCCCGCATCGTCGCGGATCACCAGCCGCACGTCATTGCCGCCCTGGGCGAAGGGAAAGTCGCTGACGTCGTAGGAGCCGGGGTTCAGCCGCGTCTGCTGAACCGAACGGCCGTTTATGAACACCTCCACCGTCGAAGGCCGTACCAGGGTGAAGGACCGCTGGCCCCTCGGCTGGATGTTCCGTTGGGGATCGAGATCGGCGTAGACCCGCTCCAGCGACAGGCCCGCGATAGGGCTGGCCCCCGAAAAACCCCGCGCCTGGGGTCTCAGATCACCGGCCGTCCAGCGCCCGGTGCGTGCGACGTCGTCGTAGACCAGACGCGTACCCTCGCGGATGAACGAATCCTCCAGGGTCGCTTCGTTCTCGAGGACGACCCCCCGGAATCGGACCGCGCTGTCGATCAGCAGGCTGGGCGTGCCGAAGCCGGTGTCTTCGCCCACATGTACATAGTCGGTCGTCAGATAGGTGGTCACATAGGCCGAAAGGTTTGCGGGCTTGGCCACGGGCCCGCGAAACTGTTCACGTCCCCCCGAAATGCTCAGGCTGGTTCTGGGCCGCACATCAGGGCTGATCGACAGCGTCAGACCGAAGGTGGCCGGATCATAGGCGATCGGAAAGCCGAGGTCCGTCAGTTCGACGGTCGAGACCCGCTGCCGGCCCGCCAGGGCGCTGGCCAGCGCCTGCCAGGAGGCCGGCGAAATCACGGGCTGAAGCAGGTCCAGAAGCGGATCGACGTCCACCTGGATACGCGCGTCGGCGGTCAGCAGGTAAGAAATCTCGCCCAGGATGAAAGGGCCGTCCTTCAGCGGTCCGCCCAGGTAGACGTCGCGGCCGGAAGGGTTCAGCGCCGGCGACGGGGGTGCGGTCTGGATCACCTCGAACGCCGCCTCTGACGCGGCGGAATAATAGGAAGGCGGTTGAGCGTCGATCACACGATCACCGATCCTGAACCGGCGTCAGTTCGACCGTCACCGCGCCATTCGGCTGCGGCAGGCGAATATTGATCGGCAGCCGGCGCGTGGCGCCCGAAGGCACCAGGCCCAGGCCCATCAGCTGCTGCAGTTGCTCGGGCTCCCAGGATTCGCGCAGGATTTCGTCGCCGTTCGGCGCGCGCTGCACCAGGGTCAGACGGTTCTTGCCGACATAGCCGTAGGTGTTGCCGGAGTTGCTGACCATGAGCACAGGGCGGCCGACGCCGTCCTCGCCCGTCTCGATCGCCACCGATTGGACCGCGAGGGCGGACACGGCTCCGGGCGCGCCGACGCTGACCAGAACCTTGAAATTATACAGCACCTGAATCGCGTTCTGGTTTTCAGGCAGCACGACAGGCAACTGGGCGACCGTGACGAAGAAGTGCTGGCTGGCCTGGATCTCGGGGTCGCCGACCCACTGAATCCGGAACGCCTGGGACTGGCCCGGCTCCACGGTGGCCTGGGCCGGGAAGACCAGAAGGTCTTCGGCCTCGACATCGGTTTCGCGCAATTCGCCGTCGACGACGTCCAACCGGCGGGCGGTCAGTTCGACGGGAACTGTGGTGGAAAAAGTATTCTGGAGCGTCAGCACCGTCGAGGTGCGCCGGCCAGAAGACAGGAGATCGATGATCACCGGCTGAACATTCAACGCCGTGGCGGGAATGCCCGAGGCCAGCAAGGCCGCAGCAGTTAGAAGGACTCCGACGAGGCGTCGGGCGGCGGCGGGCATCATGGGAAACTACCTGGTGGATCCAAAGGGGGTCGGACCGGCCCTGTGCGGGGGGACCGGTCCGACGGACGCCGACGCCCCGTGGGAACGTCGGCGCTTATTGGGGCTTAGGCGCCCGGAGCAACGGTCACATTGACCGAGCCGGTGTAGGCGCCAGCGGCCAGCCTACGGTCGGTGTTGGAACCCCAGTTGGTCGCGATGTCGCTCGAACCGCCCGACGTCGCCACAGCGCCGCCGTTCGACGCCGCTTGGGCGAAACGAACGTGGGTGTTGCTGTCGCTCAGGCTGACGTGGCCGCCGAAGCGCTGGGCCACGTTCGAGGCGCCGGCGGTGCTGGTGGTGTCCAGGGCCAGGCCGTTGATCGTGGTGTCCAGGTTGTAGCGGATGAACTGGGCGAAGCCGCCCTCGGTCAGGCCGTTGCCGGTGGCGCCGGTGCGGGCCAGAACGGCGCGGTCGACGGTGACCGAGTTGTTCACGCCGTTGCAGAAGGCGATGATGCGGGCGCCGTTCAGGGCGTCTGCGATTTCAGTGGTCACGCCGCTGCGGACCTTGGCTTCCGAGTCGGTCAGGTCGCCGGCCAGGGTCACGGTGGTGGCTTGAGCCGAGACGCCGCACTTGGCGGCGACCGAGGCGTTGATCGCGACGGATTGGCTGTCTTGAGCCGAGGCGGCGCCGGCGGCGGTCAGGGCGATAGCAGCGGCCGAGGCCGCGAAAACGATACGCTTCATAGGGTAGTCTCCGTCTTGGATTGAGCGCCGGAGAAGCCCGGCGTGTTTTCGAGCGGGCGGAAGGCCCGTCGAGGGCTCCGTCGCCCGCGATATGCGGTCGACGAATTCGATAGGGCGCGATGCGCCGATCCGGCCGAGGGCGTGCGCATCAGGCGCGCGCTCCGACGACCAGAGTGATGGTGTCGCTGTAGTCGCCCGCGGCGAGGCGCTGGTTCAGCGTGGACTGGTCCGGCCAGTCTATGGTCAGGGTCACGCCGCCCGGCGCCGCGATGCCTGAGCCAGAGCCCAGGCCCCTGCCCGGCTGGTCCGATGCGAAGTCGCAGTTTCCACCGGCCACGATCTGGTCGGACAGGCAGCGACCGCTGCGCACGTCGCCGTCGCTGGTTTCCAGCGTCAGCCGTACGCCATAGCTCTTGTCGAAGGCGTATCCCGACCCGTCGGGTGCGCCGGTGGTGTTGACCAGACGGCCCTTCTCGCCCCGAACGCCGACGGCGAAAGGCGTGTTGCAGTCGAGCGGCAGAGAGACGCTGAAGGTCTGGGCTGTCTCAAGATCCGGGGTGAAGCCGCGCAGAGGCGGCGGCGCAATCCGGCTGAAACCACACCGACCTGGAATGACGGCTGAGACGGTGATGTCCACGCCGGCGTCCTGCGCGGCGGCAGGCGCTGCGGATCCGAGGACGCCGAGGATCGCCAGACCCAGGGCGGCGCCACCGGCTGGGTATCGCGCACGGCGGCGCATCCACGTCGGCTCACCGCCGACATTCGCGTGCTGGATAGCGTGCAATGCCCGTCCCCCCGCGGCGCCCTGGGTTCGGGCGTCTCGCTGACCGGACTGTTGCAGTTAAGAAAACATTAAGCGTCGCCAGATTTGGGTATATCGCTGTGGGCGATATAATTTTCCTCAGCGTTTTTATGTATTTCGCCTGATTGGGGAATTAAACGCCACCGGCATTCGAGGGGGTTCAGACCCGAAACCAGGGGCATTTGGGCCGGAAATCCAGCGCCGGCCTTGCCAGAGCGCCAGGGGAATCATGACCGCAGCTACAACCATGACGACACACGCCAGGCTGGTCGCAAGACCGAACCGCGTATCGATATTCCGGTCGCTGACCACGCCGGTGACCCACGGCCCCAGTCCGACGCCGACAACGGACACGGCGGCCAGAAAGATGGCGTTCACCCCGCTGCGGATCGGATCAGGCGTCAGCGGCTGCAATCCGATCAGCGCGGACGCGGCGGCCATGCCGCTGCTCGCGACCAGCAGACTCAGGCATGCAAGCGTCATCGGCAGCCAGGTCGTGGTCATCAATCCGAAGGCGGCGAGCACCGAAACGGCCAAGGCGCCTGCCATGACCGGCGCAGGTCCCGACGCCTTCATGCGTTCGAGCCCCAACAGCCATCCGGCCGTCAAATGGCCCGCAGGGGCCGCGACCAGCACCACGCCGCCGATCGCGATCGCGGCGTGACCGCTGCTGAGGTCATGCGCGCGCGCAAGGATGGACGGCATCCAGGCGCCCGCCGCCTGAATCGACAGCACGCACCCGGCGCTTGCCCCCATAAGCCCGAACACCGCTCGTCCGTCCCCGGCGAGCCAGCTGACGGCCGTGCGCAGGCCCCGCGTCGGTTCCGCCGAAACCATCCGACGCCCCCGCGCCTTCCAGAGAAGGCCGCCGATCAGGCCGAGGTTGAGCAGGATCGGAATCAGGGAGGCCGAGCGCCAGGGTGAAAGGCCCGCCACGGTCTGCCCTCCGACCAGCAACAGAATTGCGCCCATCAGAAAGAAGCTGCCGCTTCGTCCGGCGGCCGACCCGCTCGTGAACATGGAAACGGCGCGCGCGCGCCCCATGCCGACGCTCGACGACCCAAGGATCATAAGAGCGGCAGGTGCAAAGGCGGCCTGGCCGACCCCCAGCACCATCCGCGCCGCCATCAGGGCTTCATAACTCGACGCCAGAGCGAAGGCCGCGCCGCCGACCGTCCAGACGGCCACGCAAAGCGCCATCAGCCGGAAGGGCTCGATCCGCCGCCCCCAGTGCCCCGCCGCCAGCATGGCCGCCGCATAGGTCAGGGCGAAGGCCGGGCCCTGCAGAGCGCCGATCTGGCGGTCCGTCAGGTCGAACTCGCCCTTCAGCGCTCCAGCGACGACAGACGGCACAGCGCGATCCACAAAGGCCGCGAACTGCACAGACGCCAGAAGCAACACTGTGCCCAGCCCGACCTTCGACGACGCAGCGAGCGCCGACTGGCCGGGCCGCAGGACCGCCCCCGAGGCAAAACTCATATGTAATACAGACCCTTTTCACCTCAGGGGGTCTGCAATAGGCGCTGCAGGCGTCTTCCGATAGTCCCGTTTTGAAACAGCCCGCAGTCCAGGCCTGGCGGTCGCGCAGGCTCCAGATGCGCGTTCCACAATGGGATCGCAGGGGTTTTCAGAATTCGTCAGGGGCAGGACGTCCGCGACGCCCTTACCCTTGGCGAACAGCCATCCACAACGCCCTGAGCGAGACCGGCGAGGTCTCGCTCAGGTCCTCGGCGATCAGGCCCGGTCCGAATCGGTCGGCGGCGTCGGCGTGGATCCACACGGCGGCGCAGGCGGCGTCGAAACTGTCCATGCGCTGGGCCATCAGACCGCCGATCATCCCGGACAGGACGTCGCCGGTTCCTGCTGTGGCCAGCCAGGGCGACCCGTTGCGATTGATGCGAAGACGACCGTCTGGGGCGGCGATGACGGTCTCGGCGCCCTTTAGCACCACGACGGCCTGGGCGCGCTCCGCCGCCTCGGCTGCGGCGGCCACTCGCCCCCTGTGAAGAAGACCCGGGAAGAGGCGTTCGAACTCACCCTCGTGCGGGGTGAGAACATCATCGCGGTCCAGCAGGGCGAACAGTTCGGCGCTGCGCCCCTTGAACACCGACAGGCCGTCGGCGTCGATCACCAGGGCGGCGCCGCTGGACGCCAGGGCCTGGATATTGGCCACGGTCGCCTCGTCCAGACCCGCCGCCGGGCCCACCACGACCGCGTCCATCTCCTCGACCTCGCGCGCCAGGGCCTCGGCCGAGGCGAAGGGGGTCAGCATGACGGCCTCGATGGCGGGGGCGATCACAGCGACCGCGTCGGGGGGGCAGTAGATACGCACCACCCCGGCCCCGATCCGCAGTCCGGCCCGCGCCGCCAGCCGCGCCGCCCCGGTCTGGTGCGCCCGACCCGAGACGACCCCAAGGCGCCCCCGCGCATGCTTGTGCGTTTCCGCGCCCGGCCACGGAAGAAAATTGCGCCAGATCGCCGGGTCGTTGGTTTCTATCATCCGGGCTCCGAATATCCGTGATTTTTCTGCGAAAACCGCTTGCTTTGAACGGCCTTGATGTGTCCCATTCCCGCCCGAGCGCCGCTGCATTCCGCACGCCGCTCAGGGGTCGCCATGAAGAAGATTGAAGCCATCATCAAGCCTTTCAAGCTGGATGACGTCAAAGAGGCGCTCCAGGACGTCGGCGTGCAAGGCATGACTGTGTTGGAGGCCAAGGGATATGGCCGCCAGAAGGGTCATTCGGAGCTGTATCGCGGCGCCGAATACGTCATCGACTTCCTGCCCAAGATCAAGATCGAGGTGGTCGTCGCCGACGATCTCGCCCCTGCGGTCGTCGAGGCCATTCAGACCTCGGCCCGCACCGGCAAGATCGGCGACGGCAAGATTTTCGTGTCCGACGTCGCCGAGGTGATCCGTATCCGCACCGGCGAGACCGGGGCCCAGGCCGTCTGAGTTCGCGTACCCCTCCTCCGGCGGCCGGCGCGTCCATGCGCTGATCGATCGGTTCCTCCCCAACGACCAAGAAACAGGACTTCCGAGAATGAGCGCCAGCAAAATCCTCAAGGAGATCAAGGAGAAGGACGTCAAATATGTCGACGTTCGCTTCACCGACACCCGCGGCAAGCTGCAGCACGTCACCTTCGACATCGACCTGGTCGATGAGGACTTCCTGAACGAAGGCACGATGTTCGACGGCTCGTCCATCGCCGGCTGGAAGGCCATCAACGAGTCCGACATGCTGCTGAAGCCGGACCTGACCACGGCCTATATCGACCCGTTCTACCAGCAGACCACGATGTTCCTGTTCTGCGACGTGCTGAACCCGGACACCGGCGAACCCTACAACCGCGACAGCCGCTCGATGGCCAAGAAGGCCCTGTCCTATGTCCAGTCCTCGGGCGTGGGCGACATGGTCTATTTCGGCCCGGAAGCCGAGTTCTTCATCTTCGACGACGTGCGCTGGTCGACCCAGCCGCACAACACCTCCTATTCGTATGATTCGACCGAGCTGCCGGCCAACACCGGCGCCGAATACACCGAGGGCAACATGGGCCACCGCCCTGGGCCCAAGGGCGGCTATTTCCCGGTCAACCCGGTCGATTCCGGCCAGGACCTGCGCGGCGAAATGCTGGGCGTCATGCGCGACCTGGGCCTCCAGCCCGAGAAGCACCACCACGAGGTGGCCCCGGCCCAGCACGAACTGGGTCTGAAATTCTCGGACCTGCTGACCATGGCCGACCGGCTGCAGCTCTATAAGTACGTGATCCACAACGTCGCCGCCGCCTACGGCAAGTCGGCGACCTTCATGGCCAAGCCGATGTTCGCCGACAACGGTTCGGGCATGCACGTCCACATGTCGATCTGGAAGGACGGCAAGCCCCAGTTCGCCGGCGACAAATACGCCGGCCTGTCGCAGGAATGCCTGTGGTACATCGGCGGCATCATCAAGCACGCCAAGGCCATCAACGCCTTCGCCAACTCGACCACCAACAGCTACAAGCGTCTGGTCCCCGGCTACGAAGCCCCGGTGAAACTGGCCTATTCGGCCCGCAACCGTTCGGCCTCGATCCGCATCCCGCACGTGTCGTCGCCGAAGGCCAAGCGTCTGGAAGCCCGCTTCCCCGACCCGATGGGCAACCCCTATCTGACCTTCGTCGCCTTGCTGATGGCGGGTCTGGACGGGATCGAGAACCGCATCGATCCGGGCGCGCCCGCCGACAAGAACCTGTACGACCTGCCGCCGGAAGAGCGCGGCTCGATCCCCGAGGTCTCCGGCTCGCTGCGCGAAGCCCTCGAGAACCTCGACAAGGACCGCGCCTTCCTCAAGAAGGGCGGCGTCATGGATGACGACTTCATCGACAGCTATATCGAGCTGAAGATGGAAGAGGTGATGCGCCTGCAACTGCACCCGCACCCCGTCGAATTCGACATGTACTACAGCTGCTGATCCCTTCAGCAGTCTGACTTCAGGAAAGCCCCGGACGGTCCGCCGTCCGGGGCTTTTCTTTTCCGTGCGTCACGCGGCCGGCCCAGACGCGGCCGGCTTACACGCCGCCGGCGCCCATGCCATAAGGCCGCATCGGCGGCATACGAGGCTCGAAATGGTCAAGCGTCTCAAGGGGTCTGTTCCCGCGCGTCCCAAGGGCGCCCCGGTCCGCGCGGCCGAAACCGAACTGGTCTGCTATGTGCGCGAGGGCTGGGCCCCGCGTGTGGCGCCGGCCTCGCCCAGGCGCGACTGGATGACCGAAACGCCCGACAGTTTCGCCTATCGCTGCCTGCCCCTCGCCATCGCCAACACCCACGGCTGGGAGATGCTCAGCCCCTGCGGCTTCAAGGCCCGCTGGCATGGCGGCGTCGACGCCAGCTCGGTCGAGATCGTGCTTGATCCCGGCTCGGACCCGCAGCGGGGTCCGGTCTCCCTGTTCGGCAGCGGGACCCTGACCTTCCACGTCGACGGCATCATGCGCACCTCGGAAGGCTGGAACCTGTGGGTCGGCGGCCCGCCCAACGCCATGAAGGACGGCATCGCCCCGATGGGCGGGGTGATCGAGACGGACTGGTCGCCCTACACCTTCACCATGAACTGGCGCTTCACCCGCCCCGACGTCTGGATCCGGTTCGAGGAAAACGAGCCCTTCTGCTTCTTCTTCCCCACCCCGCGCGGCGTGCTGGACAGGCTGAAGCCGGAGTTGCGGCCGATGGAGGACCAGCCCGAGATGCTGCAGACCTTCGACGCCTGGCGAGCCTCGCGGCTGGCCTTCCAGGAGTGGGTCAAGAAGACCAAGCCCACGGCCCCCGCCGATCAATGGCAGAAACTCTACTATCGCGGACTGCATCCGGAGGGCCATGCCGGGCCGGCCGACCATGAGTCCAAGCTCAGACTGTCGCCCTTCCGCCAGACCGGCTCACGACGGGTCTGCCCCGTCGATCACGCGGACGGCAAGAAGCGGGGCTAGAGCGACGGGGCTCAGGCCGAGGCCAGCCCGTCCTCGTCATCCGCCTTCCTGCGGCGCAGTTCGATCAGCCGCACGCACCAGATCGAGACCTCGTAGAGGATGACCAGGGGCACGGCGAGCATCAGTTGGCTGATGGGGTCCGGCGGCGTCACCACGGCGGCGACCACCACCACGGCGACGATCGCATAGCGCCGCCCGGCCGCCATGGCCTTGGAACTGATCATGCCGGCGAGACCCAGCAGGGTCGTCACGACCGGCAACTGGAAGCACAGGCCAAAGGCGAGCAGCAGCGAGGTCACCAGGCTCAGATAGTCCGAAATCTTCGTTGTCTGGGCCACGGAAATCCCGTCGCTGACCACCTGCTGACCCAGCGAGAACAGCATGACGAAGGGCAGCATGACATAATAGACCAACGCCCCGCCCAGGCAGAACATCACCGGCGCCGCGATCAGGAACGGCAGGAAGGCGCCCCGCTCGTTTCGGTACAGGCCCGGCGCCACGAACCGGTACATCTGCCAGGCGATGACCGGGAAGGTCAGGACCGCCGCGCCGAAGGCCGCGATCTTCATCTTGGTGAACAGCTGCTCCAGCGGCGCGGTGGCGATCAGCTGCACCACGGCGGCGCTGCCGGGCGGATAGGGGCGCAGACCGGTCATGGTCGCGATCAGCTCGAGCGGGTTGGCGTGTCCGCCGGACGCCAGGGCCGCCGCATGAATGGCCGCCGCCGCCTGATAGGGTTTGATCAGGGCGATCTGGATCTGGTTGGCGAAGGCGAAACACAGGATGAAGCCCAGGCCGAAGGCGATCACGCAGATCAGCAACCGGCTGCGGAGCTCGATCAGGTGGTCCATCAGCGGCGCGCGCGACGCCTCGATCTCGGCCTCGTCACGATCGGAAAAAGTCAAAGCTCGACGGCCTTCTTGCGCGGGGTCCGGGGCTTGGCGGGCGTCTTGGTCGCGGGGATCGTGGCCGTGGACGCGGCCTTCGGCTTCGCCTTCGGTCGCGGCTTGGGCTTAGTCTCGGCCGTTGCCGATCCGGCGGACTTGGCGGCGGTCTTCGCCGTCGCGCGCTTCGTCTTGGACTCAATCGTCGGCGTCGGCTCAACGAGCGGCGGGGCATCGGGCCATTCGTCGGCTGCGGGCGTCATGATCGGCGCCTCGGCGGTCGGCGCCGGCAGGGCGGCCGGCGCGCCCGGCCCGGTCAGGCCGGCGTTGATGTCCTTGAAGGCCGCATCGGCGTCTGCGCCCAGGGGATACATGGCCCCCTGCCCGCTCCGCAGCGCCTCGACCTCCTTGCGCAGGTCGTCCAGTTCGGACTGACGCGCCATCTCGTCGAAACTTGAGCGGAATTCGTTGGCCATGGCGCGCGCCTTGGCGACCATCTGGCCGACGCGACGCATCAGAACAGGCAAATCCTTTGGCCCCACCACAAGCAGGGCCACCAGGCCGATCACCACTAATTCGAAGCCCCCGATACCGGGGCCGAGCCCGCCCATGCGTCAGCCCTTACAGACGACGACTAGCGCTTCAGCTCTTCCTTTTCCGCCTCAGTGCGGGGCAGCGAGCTGACGCCGTCGTGCGGGCCGTCCTTCTTGTCGTCGTCCTTCAGGCCGTCCTTGAAGGCGCGGATGCCCTTGGCGGCGTCGCCCATGATGCCGGACAGCTTGCCGCGTCCACCGAACAGGACGGCGACGACGACAATGACGATGGCCCAGTGCCAGATGCTCATGGAGCCCATGGCTCGTTCTCCTCACGCGGACCGATCATCGATCCCGTCACTTATCTTCAGCGCATATAGGCGCAGTGATGGCCCCGCGCCAAGGGAGGCTGTAGGTCTTCGCGACCATGAGTCCCACCGATCACGTCATCATCCACACCGACGGCGCCTGCAAGGGCAATCCCGGCCCCGGCGGCTGGGGCGCCCTGCTCCAGACCGGGGGCGGCCACGAAAAGGAATTGTGGGGCGGCGAGCCCAACACGACCAACAACCGCATGGAGCTGATGGCCGCCATCATGGCGCTGGAGGCGCTGAAACGGCCGTGCAGGGTCGAGCTTCACACCGACAGCAAATACGTCATGCAGGGCATCACCGAATGGATGCGCGGCTGGAAGGCGCGCGGCTGGCTGACCGCCGACAAGAAGCCGGTCAAGAACGCCGACCTGTGGCAGCGTCTGGACGCCGCCCGGCTGAAGCACGACGTCAGATGGCGCTGGGTCAAGGGCCACGCTGGGCACGAACTGAACGAACGCGCCGACCAGCTGGCGAATCGCGGGGTCGCCGACCTCAGGCGCGTCTAGACCGCCTCGACCTCCTTCTCCGGCTCGGCGATGCGGCGTCGGATGCGCGATCCGCTCATCACCGCGCCGAACAGGGCCGCGACGGCGGCCAGCTCGAAGCCGTGACGCACGCCCGAGACCGGGGCCGCCGACAGCAGGAAGGCGACCACGACCGCCCCCATCGACTGGCCCAGCACCCGCGCCGTGCCCAGGGCGCCGCCCGCCGCCCCGGCCCGCTCACGCGGAGCCTCCGACAGCAGGGCGCGGTTGTTGGGCGACTGGAAGAAGCCGAACCCGGCCCCGCACAGGGCCATGCGCCAGATGATGTCGAACCGCGACGAATCCCCGTCGAGGAAGCTCAGCGCCATCAGACCGCAGGCGAACAGGCTCAAGCCGACGGCGCCCAGTATCCCGGCCGAGTACCGGTCCGACAGCCACCCGGCCAGCGGTGCGGCGAACATGGTCGCCAGCGGCCAGGGCGTCATCAACAGCCCGGTCTCCACCGCGCTCAGCCCCAGCGAGCCCTGCAGGAAGAACGGCAAGGAGATGAAGGCCATCATCTGGGCGGTGAAGGAGATGATGGAGGTGGCGACCGACAGGGCGAACATCGGCCGCGCCAGCAGGTCCAGCGGGATCAGCGGCGTCTTGCTGGGCCTCTCATGCCGCACCAGCAGCACCCCGGCCGCCAGCCCGAGCCCCGTCAGGCCGAAGCCCAGGATCGAAGCCTCGCCGTGGGCCAGGGCCTGCATCCCCGTGATGACGAGGCCGAAGGCCGCCGCGCTCAGCGCCGCCCCGGTCAGGTTCAGCCTGCGCTTCTGCAACGGGTTGTGCGGCAGGGTGAAGCCCGCCATCGACACCGCCAGAACCCCCAGCGGAATGTTCAGGGCGAACAGCCAGCGCCATTCGCCGAGGCTCAGCACGGCGCTGGCGATGGTCGGGCCGGCGGCGGCGGCCATGGAGACGATCACCGCGTTGATCCCGACCGCCCGGCCCAGCATCCGCTGCGGATAGGTGAAGCGCACCAGGGCGCCGTTGACGCTCATGATCCCCGCCGCCCCGAACCCCTGCAGCACCCGGGCCAGGCTCAGGGTCAGGATCGAATCGGACAGGGCGCAGGCCAGGGAGGCCAGGGTGAAAACCGCCAGCCCCACCTGCGACACCCGACGATAGCCGACGATCTCGCCCAGCGACGCCAGCGGCAGAAGCGCGACCACGATGGCGATCTGATAGGCGTTGACGATCCAGATGGACGCGGCCTCCGACGCCTGGAGATCCCGGGCGATGGACGGCAGGGCGACATTGGCGATGGCGCCGTCCAGGACGGCGAGGGTGATGCCCAGGCCGATGGAGACGATGGCCCAGTAGCGCCTCGGAACCGGCAGTCCATCCTGGGCCGGGACGACGGAGGCGATACGGCTGTCTGACATCAGCGTCGAACGTCGTCCCACGGCAAAGGTTGCGCGGGACGGCTCAGGTCGCGGCGCGCACCGTCAGCAGCGAGCCGCTGACCCCGTGCACCACGACATCCTGCCCGACCTCGGGCTGCCCCGTTTCGGGCGCGGCCCCGTCGATGACGGCCGACCATTCGGCGCCAGAGACGAACACCCGGCCTCGACCGCCGACGAAGGCCTCCACCACCCGGGCGCGCTGGTCGATCAGACGACTGTTCCGGTCGTTGATGTCGACCCCGTCCGGATTGGCCTTCTGGATCAGGCGTCGCGACAACAGGGTGGCGATGACCGTCAGCACGGCGAAGACCGCCACTTCGCCGGGCAGGCCCAACCGCACCCCGACCGCCGTCATGACCGCCACCAGCCCGGCCGAAACCGCCGGCCACAACAGCCATTCGGTCGAGAACATCGACTCGACGGCCAGCAACAACACCCCGACGGCCAGCCAGATCCAGAACGGCTGGGCGGCGTACAGATCGGCGACGACGGTCATGACCTGGGCTCCCGGATCAGGCGGTGGGCGGAACGGAGGGACGACGCGGCGGGGCGGCGGGCTTGACCGGGGTCGCCTGTTGCTGCTGCCCCTTGGCCAGGTTCACCATCTCGCCGATACCGGCGATGGTGCCGACCAGGGCCCCCATTTCGGCGGGCACGATGACGGTCCGCTGTTGCGGGCTGCGGGCCAGTTCGGCGAAGGCCTCGACATATTTCTGCGCCACGAAATAGTTGATGGCGTTGACGTCGCCCCGGGCGATGGCTTCCGACACCATGGTGGTGGCGCGGGCCTCGGCCTCGGCTTCGCGTTCGCGCGCCTCGGCGTCGCGGAAGGCGGCCTCCTTGCGGCCTTCGGATTCCAGGATGGCCGCCTGTTTGGCGCCCTCGGCGCGGGTGATGGCGGCCTGTTTCTCGCCGTCCGCCTCGGTGACCACGGCGCGGCGTTCGCGCTCGGCCTTCATCTGGCGGGCCATGGCGTTGGTGACGTCGGTCGGCGGGGTCAGGTCCTTGATCTCGATCCGGTTGACCTTGACGCCCCAGGGCTCGGTCGCCGCGTCGATGACGTGCAGCAGGCGGGTGTTGATGCTGTCGCGCTGGCTCAGCACCTCGTCCAGCTCCATGGAGCCGACCACGGTCCGCAGATTGGTCATGCACAGTTGCGAAATGGCGTAGGGCAGATCATCGACCCGATAGGCGGCGCGGGCGGCGTCCATCACCTGGATGAAGACGATGCCGTCCACCCGGACCATGGCGTTGTCCTTGGTGATGACCTCCTGGGTCGGCACATCAAGAACCTGCTCCATCATGTTCATCCGCTTGCCGACCCGTTCCACGAACGGGGTCAGGAAGCCGATGCCGGGGCTCAGGGTCTTGGTGTATTTGCCGAACCGTTCGACCGTGAATTCACGACCTTGCGGCACGATCTTGATGACGCTGAACAGGAGCGCGATCGCGAGCAGCAGCAGAACGCCGGCGAAGATGGTGAGAACGTCCATGTGTATCCTCCGTATGCGAGGAGGTTACGCGCGGGACGCGAGCCGCGCCACCGAAACCGGACGACCTTCGTCCGATTTTCAACCGGTCTGCCGAGCGTAGGTTGCAAGCCGTTCCGCCACATCTGCTTCCAGATCGCCGTAGAACAGGTTGTAAGGCCGCGCTTTTCTCCGGTCGGCCCAGTTGCCGGTCTCCCGGAAGGATTCAAGATCGGGCCAGGTGTGGCGCAGCAGACCTTCGCGGCACTGGGTCGCGACCTCGCGCGCCATCAGCGCCGGACGCGCCGCCCATTCCAGCCCCGTCGCATTGGTGGCGCCCCGGTGCAGGCGCGCGGGAACGGGCTCTTCGCCCGTGCCCCCCGTCACCGGGTTCACACAGACCGCCGGCCGCCCCGCCAGATCGACCAGATGCCCCCGCGCATCCCAGACGGTCGCCCGCCGCAGTCGCCGACGGGCGGCCGAGTCGTCGCGGTCGCCGACCTGCGACCAGGCGATCACGCAATGGATCTGGCGCCGATCGGCGCAGGCCGGAATGGAGTCCGGCAGATTCTCGGCGGCGATGATCGTGTCCATCAGATAGGCCGCCACCACACGGTCCCGGACCGCCGCATCCGGCGCGATCCGTTCGCGGATCAGCCGGTCCAGCAGATCGGCGCCCTGCTCCACCCCCGCCAGGACGATGGGGCCCTTGGGATGACGCGCCAGCCAGGCGTCGAAGGCCGCCAGGACGTCCCCATAGGCGAAGGCCCGGGCCTCGCGCGCATCGTCACGCAGGGTCAGGCGTGTATAAAGGCTGGCCTGCCGATAGCGCGGCGCGCTGACCGCGCCCGCCCGTGCGAAGGGACCAGCGTAGTTGGGCAGGACCACCCGGTACAGATAGGCGTCGGCCTTGGGGTCGCCGATGGCCCCGTTCCAGTCGCGCCCGCCGTTGAAGGTGGTCGAATGAACGAAGAAGACGTTGGCCCCGCCCGCCCCCGGCGCCCGCGCGTCCAGCAGAGCCCAGGCGCGCGGATCGGCGTAATCGGGCGCCGGCGGGGGCTTGTAGGTCTGGAACGGCACCTGGGGATCCAGACCGGCGCGCAGAATGTCCCCGCGCCACACCGCGACGGCGGCGGTCAGCAGGAACACCAGGACGAACCCGATGTAGCCCATCCACTGCCGGGTCGTCAGGCCTCTCATCTGTACTGATCTGGCTGGGCCAGGAAGTTCTGGACGTAGCGACGCACGCCCTCTTCCAAAGGCGTGGACTGGCCCTCGAACCCGGCGGCGCGGATCCGGTCCATCCGGGCCTGGGTGAAATACTGGTACCGGTCGCGGATCGCCTCGGGCATGTCGACATACTCGATCGACGGCGCCTTGCCGGCCGCGGCGAAGGTGGCCTTGGCCAGATCGTCGAACGACCGCGCCTGGCCGGACCCGGCGTTGAAGATCCCCGAGACCTCCGGCGACTGCAGAAGGAATTCGATGATATCGACCACATCGTCCACATAGACGAAGTCGCGCAACTGGCCGCCGTCGGCATAGTTGGGATTGTGCGACCGGAACAGGCTGACGGTCTCGCCCGCCGCGACCTTGGGCCAGATCTGGGCCACGACCGACTTCATCCCGCCCTTGTGCCCCTCGTTCGGCCCATAGACGTTGAAGAACTTCAGCCCCGCCCACTGGGGCGGCGCCTGGCCGCGATCCGACTGGCGCACCGCATACTGGTCGAACAGCATTTTCGAATAGCCATAGGCGTTTAGCGGCCTCAGCTTCGATAGCGACTCCGCATCATCGTCGTCCTTGAACCCCGTCTCGCCGTCGCCGTAGGTCGCCGCCGACGAGGCGTAGATCATCCGGGCGTCCCGGATCGCGCACCAGTCCCACAGGTCGCGCGACAGGGTGAAGTTGGTGCGCAGGATCAGGTCCGCATCCGGCTCGGTCGTGGACGAAATGGCGCCCATGTGCACCACCGCCTCGATCCGCTCCGCATGACGCTCCAGCTGTTCGAACAGTTCTTCCGGCGCCCAGAAGTCGGCGATGGAATGTTTGGCCAGGTTCTTCCACTTGGCCAGGTCGGCGGTCTCCAGCCGGTCGCAGACCACCACGTCATAGGCCGTCTCGGCCGTCAGCCGCGCCACGATATTGGAGCCGATGAAGCCGGCCCCGCCCGTCACAACAATCATTCTGGGCGTCATTGCGTGCTTCCCGTCATCTTTTCGATCGTCCGGGTCGTCGAATACCCATCCTTGAATTCCGCCAGACGGACCACGCCGCCCCAGCTCTCCACCAGGTCGCCGCCCACCACGCCCTCGCGGGTATAGTCCGAGCCCTTGATCAGCACGTCGGGCCGCAGCCGCTCGATCAGGGCGATGGGGGTGGGATCGTCGAAACTGGTCACCCGATCCACGCTGCTCAGGCCGCCGATCACGACGGCGCGGCTGTCCAGGTCATTGACCGGCCGCCCCTCGCCCTTCAGCCGCCTGACCGAGGCGTCGGTGTTCAGCGCCACCACCAGCCGGTCGCACCACGACCGCGCCTGGGCCAGATAGGCGACATGGCCCCGGTGCAGGATGTCGAAACAGCCGTTGGTGAAGCCGACCTTCAGACCCTGCCGCCGCCAGGCCTCGACCTCGGTCGCCAGTTCGTCCAGCGGCGTCACCTTGGCCTGGGCCGCGACGGCGTGCTGGCTCAGCTCCGCCTCGATCAGCTCGGCGGGCGTGACCACGGCCGTCCCGGCCTTTCCGACCACCACGCCCGAAGCCAGGATGGCGAACTGCACCGCCGTCTCCAGCGAGGCCCCGGCGCCCAGGGCCAGGCCCAGCGAAGCCAGCACCGTGTCCCCGGCCCCGGACACGTCGAACACTTCGCGGGCCCGGCCGGGAAAATGCCGCACCGGCCCGTCGCGCCGCGCCAGGCTCATGCCCTTGCCGGCGCGGGTGACGATGATGGCCTTCGCCGTCGTCGCCGCCAGCAGGGCCGCCAGCGCCGCCTCGACCTCGGCGTCGGTCTCGACCGGCAGGCCCGTGGCCCCGGCCAGTTCCGACGCGTTCGGCTTGATGACATCCACCGCACCATAGCGGGCGAAATCCCGCCCCTTGGGATCGACAATGACCGGCGCGCCGGTCTCGCGCGCGGCTTTCAGGGCCGAGGCGATCAGGGCGTCGCCGACCACGCCTTTGGCGTAGTCAGATAGAAGAATGGCGGAGACGTTGGAAAACGCGTCACTTTCATCTAGAGGTGCAGCAGCCGCCTCCTCGTCCAGGCGAAGCAGCTGCTGCCCCGCGGCCACGAACCGCGTCTTGACGATGGTTGCGGCGCCGGCCGGCCTGGCGATGAAGTCGACGACCCGGTCCTCTGCGGCGATCAGGTCGCGCAATTCCGCTCCGGCCGCATCCTCGCCCGTCACGGCGCCCAGATGCGCCACCCCGCCCAGGGCCGCGACATTGCGCGCCACATTGCCCACGCCGCCGGGCATGGCGGTCGTGCGGCGGGTGCGCAGCACCGGGATCGGCGCCTCGGGCGAGATACGGTTGACCTCGCCATAGACGTAGCGGTCCAGCATCAGGTCGCCGACGCAGGCCGTCTTCAGGCCGCGCACGCGCTCCAGCAGCTTCTGCAGGGCGCCCAGATCGAGGGTGTCAGACATGCGCCCGACCTAGAGGATTCAGGCCGCCTGCGCCACCGGCGCCTTGGCCCCGATCTTGATGGCCAGGTCGTCGAAGGCGATCAGCTGCGCGGCCAGGGCCTCGAACTGGTCCAGAGGCACCATGTTCGGGCCGTCCGACGGGGCGTTGTCGGGGTCCGGGTGGGTCTCCATGAAGACCGCATCCACGCCGACCGAGACGGCGGCGCGGGCCAGAACCGGCACGAACTCGCGCTGACCGCCCGATGACGTGCCCTGCCCGCCCGGCTGCTGCACGCTGTGGGTCGCGTCGAACACGACCGGGCAGCCGATCTCGCGCAGCACCGGCAGGGCGCGCATATCACTGACCAGGGTGTTGTAGCCGAAGCTGGCGCCACGCTCGCAGGCCATGACGTTCGGATTGCCGGCCCCGACCACCTTGGCGATGACGTTCTTCATGTCCCAGGGGGCCAGGAACTGACCCTTCTTGATATTGATCGCCTTGCCGGTCGCGGCGGCGGCCAGCAACAGGTCGGTCTGGCGGCTCAGGAAGGCCGGGATCTGCAGCACGTCGACCACCTCGCCCACCGGGCCGCACTGGGCCTCGGAGTGGACGTCGGTCAGGGTCGGCAGGCCGACGGTTTCGCGGATCTCGGCGAAGATCGGCATGGCGTCCTTCAGGCCGATGCCGCGGGCGGCGCTGGCGCTGGTGCGGTTCGCCTTGTCGAAACTGGTCTTGTAGATGATGCCGACGTTCAGCCGCTCGCCGATTTCCTTCAGCGCATGGGCCGTTTCCAGCGCGTGCTGACGGCTCTCCATCTGGCAGGGACCGGCGATGAAGGCGATTCGTGCGCCGCCGCCGATGACGACAGGCGTCCGAAGACCTTCGGACAACGTAATGACGGCGTTGGGTCGGCTCACGAGGCGGCTCTTTCGAAGTTCGGGCGTTATGGGGGCGGCGTTTGCCGCAGCTATGAGGCCATCAGGTGGCGCTCGTTTTGTGTGAGCGCAAGTTATCATGGAGTTCGCCTGCGTGGCCACCAAGCCTGTCGTCCTCTGGTTTCGCCGCGACCTGCGCCTGAACGACAATCCCGCCCTGTATCACGCCGTCGCCACCGGCCGTCCGATCCTGCCGGTCTTCATCCTGGACCGCGACCCGGACCGTCCGGCGGGCGCGGCCTCGCTGTGGTGGCTGGACAAGTCCCTGCGCGCCCTGGACGATTCGCTTAGGGAACGCGGTTCGCGGCTGATCCTGCGGCGCGGCGATTCGCTGACCCAACTTCAGAGCCTGATCGAGGACACCGGGGCCGACGCCCTGTTTATGAATCGGCTGTTCGAACCCGCCGCCTTCGCCCGCGACGCCGAGATCGCCCATGAGCTGAAGTCGGCCGGCGTCGACTGCCGGGGCTTCAACGGATCCCTGCTGGCCCGACCGGGCGCCGTGCTGAACGGATCGGACGCGCCCTACAAGGTCTTCACCCCCTTCATGAAGGCCCTGCTGGCGACAGCCGAGCCGCCGCCGCCCACGACCGCCCCGCGCCGCATCGCCACGCCCGACGCGGTCCAGACAGAATCGATCGACGACTGGCGCCTGCATCCGACCCGCTCCGACTGGTCCAAGGGTTTCGACTGGACGCCAGGCGAGGCCGGCGCCGACGCCGCCCTGTCCGATTTCCTCGCACGGGGCCTCAAGACCTACGCCAAGGGCCGCGACCATCCCGCCCTTCCGACCACCAGCCGCCTCTCCCCCCACCTGCACTGGGGCGAGATCAGTCCCTGGCGTGCGGCCCAGCGGGCGCGAGGCGCGGCGGACGCGGGCGCGGTCCCGGCGGGCGAGGCGGACAAGTTCGTCGCGGAACTGGGCTGGCGCGACTTCTCGGCCCATCTGCTCCACCATTTCCCCACCATCACCGACCGGGCCTTCCGCCCGGAATACGAATCCATGCCCTGGCGCGGCGATCCCGAGGGTCTGGAGGCCTGGAAGCGCGGCCGCACCGGCTATCCGCTGGTGGACGCCGGCATGCGTCAACTGTGGACGACCGGCTGGATGCACAACCGGGTGCGGATGGTCGTCGCCTCCTTCCTGGTCAAACATCTGCTGATCGACTGGCGCGAGGGCGAGGCCTGGTTCTGGGACACTCTGGTCGACGCCGACCTGGCCAGCAATGTGCAGAACTGGCAGTGGGTCGCCGGTTCGGGCGCCGACGCCGCCCCCTATTTCCGCATCTTCAACCCCATCACCCAGGGCGAGAAGTTCGACGCGACGGGCGGCTATGTCCGCCGCTGGGTCCCCGAACTGCGCCGCCTGCCCGATCGCTGGCTCCCGTCGCCCTGGACCGCGCCGCCCGAAGTGCTGCGCGACGCCGGCGTGCGACTTGGCAAACACTATCCCCACCCCATCTTGGATCATGCCCAGGCCCGCGCCCGCGCCCTCGACGCCCTGAAGACCGTCACTGGACGAGACGAACAGGCCGGCCATGACTGACGACGTCCAAAGAGGGTCCCGCATGAGTGTCGCCACCGTCGATATCGAGGCCGCCGCCGCCCGCACCCCGCGCATGTTCGCCATGCTGCTGCGTCTGCTGGCGTCGAACTGGACCTTCGGCCGCCTGACCGTCCACCTGCCCAATGGCGAGACCCATGTGCTGGACGGCGCCCGCCCCGGCCCCAGCGGCGTGCTCGACGTCAAGGACTACGGCTTCGCCCGCCGCGTCCTGGCCGCCGGCGACATCGGCTTCGCGGAAGCCTATATGGCCGGCGAATGGGACAGCCCCCATCTGGCCGCCCTGCTGGAGACCCTGGTCGAGAACTACGACCACATCCGCCGCCTGTTCGACGGCAATTGGCTGATGATGGCGGTCAACTGGCTGGCCCATCGGCGCAACCGCAACAGCAAGAGCGGATCGAAGAAGAACATCCACGCCCATTACGACCTGGGCAACGCCTTCTACCAGACCTGGCTCGACCCCTCGATGACCTATTCGTCGGCCCGATTCGAGCGGGCGGACGCCCCGCTGGACGCGGCGCAGAAGGCCAAATACGCCGCCCTGGCCCGGATGATGGACCTGAAGCCGGGCATGTCGGTGCTCGAGATCGGCTGCGGCTGGGGCGGTTTCGCCGAGTTCGCCGCCCGCGAGATCGGCGCCCAGGTCACGGGCGTGACCATTTCCAGGGAACAGCACGACTTCGCCCGTCAGCGTCTGTTCAACGCCGGTCTGTCGGACCGCGCGACGATCGACCTGATCGACTATCGCGACGTCCAGGGCCGGTTCGACCGCGTCGCCTCGATCGAGATGTTCGAGGCCGTGGGCATGGAATACTGGCCGACCTATTTCGAGAAGATCCACGACGTCCTGGACCCCGGCGGCCGGGCGGGTCTCCAGATCATCACCATCCAGGAGCCCCTGTTCGAGGAATATAACGCCCGCACCGACTTCATCCAGAAATACGTCTTCCCCGGCGGCATGCTGCCGTCGGAGGAGCGGCTGAAGCCGGTCGTAGCCGCCGCCGGCCTGAACTGGGGCCCGATCGAACGGTTCGGCCTGGACTATGCCGAGACGCTGAAGCTCTGGGACGACCGATTCCAGGCCGCCTGGGGCGACATCCGCCGCATCGCCGGCTTCGACGAGCGGTTCCGCCGGCTGTGGCGCTTCTATCTGGCCTATTGCGAGGCGGGCTTCCGGTCACGCCGGACCGATGTGGTGCAACTGGTGCTGGACCGCGCCTGACATTAGGCTGGGGGCATGACCCAGTCCTCGCCCCTGATCTCGACAGCCGACCTCGCGACCCTGATGGAGGATCCGACGCTGCGGATCGTCGATGGGTCCTGGCATCTGGACGGCCGCGACGCCCAGGCGGACTTCGACCAGGCCCGACTGCCGGGCGCCGTTTTCTTCGACCTCGAGGCGGTCTCGGACCACGGCTCGGACCTTCCGCACATGCTGCCGACCGCCGCCGCCTTCGCCGAGGCGGTCGGAGCCCTCGGCATCGCCGCGACCGACACCATCGTCATCTATGACACGGTCGGCCTGCGCTCCGCCCCGCGCGTCTGGTGGACCTTCCGGCTGATGGGGGCGACGAACGTGCGGGTGCTGGACGGCGGCCTGCCGCTCTGGCGGGCCGAAGGGCGGCCTCTGGTCTCGGGTCCGGCGCAGACGCCCACGCCGGCGTCGTTCGCTGCGTCGCGGCGCAGCGATGCGGTCGCCGACCTGCCCACCGTCTTGGCGGCCCTGACCGGCGAGGCGCAGATTCTGGATGCGCGGCCGGCGGCCCGGTTCGCCGGTCAGGCGGCGGAACCCCGCGCCGGCCTCCGCTCCGGCCATATGCCGGGCGCGCTGAACCTGCCCTTCCTCTCCGTGATCGGCGAGGACGGACGACTTCTGGAGCCCGAGGCCCTGCGCGCCCGGTTCAACGACGCCGGGGTGACCTTCGACCGGCCGATCATCACCAGCTGCGGCTCGGGCGTCACCGCCGCGATCCTCACCCTGGCCCTGGCCACGCTCGACGCGCCGTCGAGTCTCTACGACGGCTCATGGGCCGAATGGGGGTCTCGGACCGACACCCCCGTCGTCCTCGACTGACTCAGCCCGCCGTTCCGTGCTTCAGGCCGCGTCGGGCGGCTCCCGGAAGATCTTCGGACGCCGTCGGATCGACCGGCTCAACCGGATCGTCCTTCTCGCCGCGCGAGACCACCGTGGCCAGAACCAGATCGCCGGTGACGTTCAGCGTGGTCCGGCACATGTCCAGGAAGCGGTCGACCCCCAGGATCAGGCCGATCCCTTCCGGCGGCACCTTCACCATGACCAGGATCATGGCCACCACCGGCAGCGAACCCGCCGGCACCCCGGCCGTGCCGATCCCGCCCAGGATACAGACCAGCATGACGATGACCTGCTGGGTCAGGCTCAGTTCGACGTTGAAGAACTGGGCCAGGAACAGCACCGTCACCCCCTCGAACAGGGCCGTGCCGTTCTGGTTGGCGGTGGCCCCGACCGTCAGGACGAAACGGGCGATCTTCCTGGGCAGTTTCAGCTCCTGCTCGGCCGCCTTCAGCGACACCGGCAGCGAGGCGTTGGACGAGGCGGTGGAGAAGGCCACCACCATCGGCTCGCGCACCGCCCTGAAGAAGGCGATCGGCGAACGCCCGCCCAGCAGCCAGATGACCAGCGGATAGACCACGAACATGTGGATCGCCATGGCCCCGACGGCGACGCCCACGAAGGCGGCCAGACGCACCAGCAGGTCCCAGCCGAACAGGGCCGCCAGGTTGAACATCAGGCAGGCGATGGCGAAGGGCGCCAGTTTGATGAAGAGGTTGATCAGCTTCATCGTCACTTCCAGCAGCCCCTCGATCACCTCTTGCAGGCGGTCGGTTGCAGGGCTCTTGGCCATGACCAGGCCGATGCCGAAGAACAGGGCGAAGACCATCAGGGGCAGGATCTGGTTCTCCGCCGCCGCCGTGACCGCGTTGGACGGCACCAGTCCCAGGAAGAAGTCGCCCAGTTGAATGGTCTCCGGCGCGTTCTGGACAATGCCGGCGGCGCCGTCGCGTCCCTGTTCCAGCAACTGCTGCGCCATGGCGGGATCGACGCCCCGGCCGGGCTGCAACAGATTGACCATGACCAGGCCGATCACCACCGCGATGCCCGAAACCAGTATGGTCAGCAGCAGGGTCTTGATCCCCGCCCGTCCCAGCGAATTCAGGTCGCCCATCTCGGCCACCCCGATCACCAGGGCCGAGAACAGCAGCGGGATGACCATCATGAACAGCAGGCGCAGGAAGATCTGCCCCGCCGGTCCTGTGATGTTGTCGGTGACCCAGACCACCCAGGCCGTATCGGCGCCCAGCGCCAGATTGACCCACAGCCCCCCGCCCAGGCCGACGGTGAAGCCGATCAGCATCAGCCAGTGGAGGGCTATGCCCCCAGGTTTCGTCTCGGTCATCCATCCCCCAGGAAAAGACTCAAGCTGCGGCGCTTAACGGATCGGCAATCCATAGATCAAGCCGGCCGGCCGCGCGTTCCACTGTGCGTTCAATCCGCGCGCCAGGTCGAGCGGCGATTGCGAACCCAGGTTCCGGTCGAAGATCTGGCCGTAATTTCCGACCGACAGTATGGCGTCCTTCGCCCAGTCGTCGGACAGGCCCAGCAGGGCGCCGTATTCGCCCTCAGACCCCAGCAAACGCTTGATGCGCGGGTCGTTCGACGTCTTCGACAGGGCTTCGGCGTTCTCCTGCGTGACCCCGAATTCCTCGGCCAGGACGACGGCGTTCAGGGTCCATCGCACCACGTCGGCCCAGCGCTCGTCCCCGGCCCTGACGACGGGCCCCAGCGGCTCCTTAGACACCACGTCTGACAATATCGTGTGCGCCTGAGAATCCGCCAGAACCGTGCGGGCGGCGGCCAGGGCCGATATGTCGGCGCTCAAGGCGTCGCAGTCTTCCCGGCCATAGGCGTCCCGCGCCGCCTCCTCGCTGGGCAGAACCACCGGGCGATAGGCGATGCCGCGCGAGAGGAAGAAGTCGTCGGCGTTGGCCTGGGCTGTCGATCCCGCCTGGACGCAGATCCGGGCGCCGTTCAGTTCCGTGGCGCTGGCCAGGCTCAGAGACCGCCGCACCAGGAAGCCCTGGCCGTCGTAATAGTTGATTCCCGCGAAGACGAAGCCCTCGCCGGCGTCCCGGCTCATGGTCCAGGACGAATTGCGCCACAACACGTCCACTCGGCCTTCCTTCAGCGCCGCGAACCGGTCGGACGCAGACAGGGGCACGAACCGAACCGCGTTCCCGTCGCCGAAGATGGCCGCCGCCATGGCGCGACAGAAGTCGGCGTCGAACCCGCGCCACTGACCGCGGTTGTCGGTATAGGCGAAGCCGACCAGCCCCTGATGCACGCCGCAGTTCAGCCGCCCGCGTCGCTTGACCGCGATCAGGGTCGGGCTGTCGGGGCGATCCGTGGCCACGCTGGGCGTCGGCAGGGTCTGCGAGGCGGTTTCCGGCGTCGGGTCGGGATTCCCGCGTCCGCAGGCCGCCGTCAGCAGGGCCGCCGCCATAACTCCGATCGTCAAGACCCGCATCGCGTTTCGCATCCTCCGCCGCTTGCGCCCCGCTGACTTTAGAGGCCTTTAGGCCCTGATCCGCAACCCATCGGAGAGGCCATGTCGCCGCATTCGGACCGCACCCGTCTGATCTCGTCCGCCACCCGGCGGGGCCAGGGACGCCGCCCGGTCAACCCACCCATCGAACGCGCCTCGACCATGCTCAGCGACCGGGCGGAGACCATGCGGGACGACGCCGATGGTCCGACCTACGGCCTGGACGGCGGCTCGGCCGCGCGCCAGCTGCGCGCCGCCCTGGCCGATCTGGAAGGCGCGGCCGACGCCTTCATCGTCCCGTCCGGCCTCGCCGCCGTGACCGTGCCCCTGCTGGCCCTGACCCGGCCGGGCGACGAGGTGATCACGAGCGACGCGATCTATGGCCCGTCCCGCCGGTTCCTGGCCCGCTACCAGGCCGCGCGCGGGGTCACGACCCGCTTCCTGCCCGCCGATACGGATGCGGCGGGCCTGATCGCCGCCCTCGGCGACCGCACCCGTCTGGTCCTGATGGAATCGCCCGCCTCCCTGACCTTCGAGATGATCGATGTGGCCGCCGTGGCGTCCGCCTGTCGCAACCGCGGCGTCCTGACCGTGATCGACAACACCTGGGGCGCAGGCCTGGCCTTCAAGCCCCTGGCCTACGGCGTCGATGTCAGCATCCAGGCCCTGACCAAATATGTCTCCGGCCATTCCGACGTCCTGATGGGCGGGATCGCCGCCAGCGTCCCCGCCTGCCTGCGCGCCGTCGCCGACACGATCGAGGATCTGGGCTGGCACGTCTCGCCCGACGACGCCTGGCTGGCCCTGCGCGGCCTGCGCACCCTGCCGCTGCGCTATGGCGAACAGGGGCGGTCGGGCCTGATCGTCGCCGAGTGGCTGCAGGCCCGGCCCGAGGTGGCCCGCGTCCTCTATCCGCCCCTGCCCGGCGCGGTCGGCCATGACCTGTGGACGCGGGACTTCACCGGCGCCGCCTCCCTGATGGGCGTGGTGCTGAAGGGCGGACACACGGCCGCAGCCTGCGCCTTCCTCGACGCCCTTTCCCTGTTCGGCATGGGCTATTCCTGGGGCGGGTTCGAAAGCCTGATCACTCACGAAACCCACCAGATGGCCTATCGGGATCATCCGCCGATCCTGGAGGGCGAGCTGATCCGCCTTCACATCGGGCTGGAAGACCCCGCCGACCTGATCGCCGACCTCGAACACGGCTTCGCCGCCTTCCGCGCGGCGCTCACCCTTCCTTAAGCGGCCGGGGCGACAGTCGCCCCGTGCACGCCTCGCCCGTCCAGATCGATGATTCGGACGCCCCGCCCGCCTGGGAACAGTGGGCGGCGGGCTTCATCGTCTTCATGCTGACCGGCGCCCTGATCGCCCCGGTCATCGCCCCGGACCAGGGCGAGACCCCGATCCTTCGCCTGATCTGGCTGCCCGTCTACGCCGTCACCGCCGGCCTGATCGTGTTTCGCTTCGAAAAAATCATCCGCGCCTGGCCCGCCTGGCTGATGGTCGGCGGCCTCGTCGGCCTGGCCTATGTCTCGCAGTACTGGTCCATCGATCCCGGCGTCACCGACCGGCGCGTCATCGCCCTGGCGATCAACAGCGCCTTCGCCGTCTATCTGGGCGCGGTCTTCCGGGACGCGGCCCTGCCCCGCGTCCTGATGCACACCTGTCTGGTCATGGCGGTCGGCAGCCTGATCATGGTCTTCGCCTTTCCCCGCATCGGGGTTCACCAGTACGACAACGCCGGTCTGTGGCGCGGCCTCTGGTACGAGAAGAACCAGATGGGCCTGGTCATGGTGGTCGGCGCGGTCTCGGCCGCCGCCAGCCTGGCCGCCGACCATCTGGCCGGAAACGGGCGCAAGCCCTGGGTCGCCCTGCTGACCTTCGCCCTGACCACGCTTCTGGTCGTGGCCACCCAGTCCAAGACCTCGCTGCTGTGCTGGATGCTGGGCGTCGGCATGGTCGGCGGCTGGTGGACCTTGCGCCAAGGCGGCGCGGCCGTGACCGTCGCGGCCGTCTGGCTGGGCGTGGTGATCGCCGCCGTCGGGACCTGGTTCTGGAACACCGATTCCGCCGCCATTCTCGAAGCCCTGGGCAAGGACCCGTCCCTGACCGGCCGGACCCTGATCTGGGAGGCCCTGATGCGCAAGGTCGCCGAACGCCCCTGGACCGGTTACGGCTTCAGCGCCTTCTGGGGCGTCGATTCCATTCCCGCCCGCGAGATCCGGCTGGAGACCCAGTGGCCCGTCCCCTCGGCCCACAACGGCTGGATCGACCTGCTGGTCCAGCTGGGCTGGCCCGGCGCGGTCGCCGTCGGAACCCTCATGGCCGTGTCCGCCGTCATGATCCTGATCCGTATGAACGGCCTGGGCGCCCGCGAGGGGTTCTGGAGCCTCGGCTATCTGGCGGTCTTCTTCGCCCTCAGCCTGTCCGAGAGCGTCCTGCTGACCCACGCCAACCTGCCCTGGGTGCTGATGCTGGCGATTCTGGCCCGCGCCGTGACCTTCGATCCGGTTCCGGTGCGACCGCCGCTTGCTCGACCGGCGACACGCGCCTACCAGAACCGGCTCCGAATCGCCTCAGACTATGTGAATGGCCGACGACCTCTTCGCTTTTAACGACACGCCCGAGGCGCCCAAGCCCGAGGCGCCCAAGCCCGTTGCGGTGACCCCGCCCCAGGCTGCGCTCGCCCCTGCGCCAAAACCGGCCCCGACGCCCGTCGCCGCAGCCCCAGCGCCGACTGCGGGCGCCCAGAACGCCTATTCCGCCTCCTCCATCGAAGTGCTGGAAGGGCTCGAGCCCGTTCGCAAACGCCCCGGCATGTATATCGGCGGCACCGACGAACGCGCCCTGCACCACCTGTTCGCCGAAGTCCTCGACAATGCGATGGACGAGGCCGTGGCCCGTCACGCCAAGCTGATCACGGTCGAACTGGACGCCGACGGCTATCTGTCGGTCCGCGACGACGGCCGGGGCATCCCGGTCGATCCCCACCCCAAACATCCCGGCAAGTCGGCGCTGGAGGTGGTGATGACCGTCCTCCACTCGGGCGGCAAATTCTCCGGCAAGGCCTATGAGACCTCGGGCGGCCTGCACGGCGTCGGCGTCTCGGTCGTCAACGCCCTGTCGGAACATCTGGACGTGACCGTCTGGCGCGACGGCTTCGAGTGGAAACAGTCCTTCTCGCGCGGCAATGTCCTGGGCCCGATCCAGCAGGTCCAGCCGTCCAGGAAGCGCGGCACCCAGATTCGCTTCAAGCCGGACGACGAAATCTTCGGCATGGGCGCGGCCTTCAAGCCCGCCCGCCTGTTCCGTATGGCCCGCTCCAAGGCCTATCTGTTCCGCGGCGTCGAGATCAAATGGACCTGCGCGCCCGAGCGTATCACCGACACGACCCCGGCCCAGGCCCTGCTCCACTTCCCCGGCGGTCTGGCCGACGCCCTGATCGACCGGATCGGCGAGCTGGAGACCGTCACCCCCACCTTCGCCGGCCGCGCCGAGCGTCAGGGCGAGGCGGGCGCCTTCGAATGGGCCGTCACCTGGTCCCCCATCGGCTTCGGCGAGGCGGACGGCTTCATCCAGTCCTACTGCAACACCGTCTCCACCCCCGACGGCGGCACCCACGAGGCCGGCTTCCGCGCCGCCCTGGTCAAGGGTCTGAAATCCTACGGCGAACTGACCAACGAGAAGCGCGCCGCCATCATCACGGCCGAGGACGTCACCGCCAACGCCGGCGCCCTGATCAGCGTCTTCATCCGCAATCCCGAATTCCAGGGCCAAACCAAGGACCGCCTGTCCTCGCCCGAGGGCGCCCGCCTGGTCGAACAGCTGCTGCGCGACCCGCTGGACCACTGGCTGACCGAAAGTCCCAAACAGGCCAACGCCCTGCTCGGCTTCGTCGTCGATCGCGCCGAAGACCGGCTGCGCCGCCGCAAGGACAAGGAGGTCCAGCGCGCCGCCGCCACCCGCAAGCTGCGCCTGCCCGGCAAGCTGTCGGACTGCAGCCGCCAGTCGGCCCAGGGCACCGAACTCTTCATCGTCGAAGGCGATTCGGCCGGCGGCTCGGCCAAACAGGCGCGCGACCGCACCACCCAGGCCATCCTGCCCCTGCGCGGCAAGATCCTGAACGTCGCCTCCGCGACCGCCGACAAGCTGCGCCAGAACATCGAACTGTCCGACCTGGCCCTGGCCCTGGGCGTCCAGCCCGGCAATCGGTTCAATATCGACGACCTGCGCTACGAGCGGATCGTCATCATGACCGACGCCGACGTGGACGGCGCCCATATCGCGGCCCTGCTGATCACCTTCTTCTACCGGGTCATGCCCGAGACCATCCGTCAGGGCCGGGTCTTCATGGCCCTGCCGCCGCTGTACCGGATCTCGGCCGGTCCCTTGAGCGAATACGCCCGCGACGACGCCCACCGCGACGAACTGCTGGCCACCGTCTTCAAGGGCAAGAAGACCGAGATCGGCCGGTTCAAGGGCCTCGGCGAAATGATGGCCTCCCAGCTGAAGGAGACCACCATGGACCCGAAGAAGCGCACCCTGGCCCGGATCACCGTCCCCGACGCCGAAACCAGCGTCGAGGATCTGGTCGAACGCCTGATGGGCAAGCGCGCCGACGCCCGCTTCCAGTTCATCCAGGAAAACGCCCAGTTCGTGAAGGAAGACCTGGACGTCTGAGGCCGACGGCCCTTCCACCTCGCCCTCGCGCCTGACAAAAGGGAGCCATGCAGACGCCCGCCCCCTCTCCCGCCGTTCTGGACGAACTGAAAGCCGCCCTGGGTCCGGGCGGCTGGACCCAGGATCCCGAGGTCATCGCCCCGGCCCTGACCGAATGGCGCAACCGCTGGACCGGCCATACGCCGATCCTGCTGACCCCGCGTTCGACCGAGGAGACGGCCAGGGCGGTCGCCATCTGCGCCCGCGAAGGCGTGGCCATCACGCCCCAGGGCGGCGGCACCGGCCTGGTCGGCGGCCAGATCCCCTTCGGTGAAGTCCTGCTGTCGACTCGCAAGATGCGCGCCGTCCGCGACGTCACCCCCCTGGACGACGCCATGACGGTCGAGGCCGGCCTGACCCTGCTGGAGGCGCAACAGGCGGCGACGGCCGCCGGCCGCTATTTCCCGCTCAGCCTCGCGGCCGAGGGGTCGGCCACCATCGGCGGCGTCATCTCCACCAACGCCGGCGGCACCCAGGTGCTCCGCTACGGCATGATGCGCGACCTGGTGCTGGGCCTTGAGGCCGTCATGCCCAATGGCGAGATCTTCCGGGGCCTGAAACGCCTCAGGAAGGACAACACCGGCTACGACCTGAAACAGCTGCTGATCGGCGCCGAGGGCACCCTGGGCGTCGTCACCGCCGCCACCCTGAAACTCTTCCCCATCATGCGTTCGCGCGCCGTCGCCGTCGTCGGCCTGGAGACGGCCGCCGCCTCCGTCGAACTCCTCGCCCGCGCCAAGGCCGAGACCGGCGGCGGGGTCGAGGCCTTCGAGCTGATGAAGCGTCTGGGCATGGAACTGGTGCTCAAGAACATCCCCGACACCCGTGAACCGCTGGACTCGACGCCCGACTGGTACGTCCTGATCGAGATCGCCTCCGGGACGCCCGGCGGCGCCGAGGCCCAGATGGAGGCCCTGCTGGAAGTCGCCTTCGAGCAAGGCCTGATCACCGACGCCGCCATCGCCCAGAACGACGCCCAGCGCGCCGCCTTCTGGCGTCTGCGCGAGGAACATTCGGCGGCGCTGAAGCCCGAGGGCGGCGGCTGGAAACACGACGTCTCCGTCCCCATCAGCCGCATCGCCGAATTCATCGACGAAGCCTCGGCCGCCGTCGAACGCTTCCACCCCGGCGCCCGGATCTCGGTCTTCGGCCACGTCGGCGACGGCAATCTGCACTATGACATCCTGCCCGGCGTGGGCCAGGACATCCCCGCCTTCATCGGTCGCTGGAAGGAAGGCTCGCAAGTGGTTCACGACGTTGTCGGAACCTATGACGGCTCCATCTCCGCCGAACACGGCCTGGGCCGGCTGAAGACCGAAGAGGTCAAACGCTACAAATCCCCCCTCGAGATCGAAACCATGGCCGCCCTCCGCCGCGCCATCGACCCGAAGCGGATCATGAACCCGGCGGTGCTGTTCTAACCTCGGCGACACGCCCCCTCCGTCACGGCGCTCTGCGCCGCGCCACCTCCCCCAAGGGGGGAGGATCTCCGTCATCCCATTCCTCTCCCCCTGGGGAGGTGATCGCCCCACTCCTCCCCCCTTGGGGGAGGTGGATCGCCGGCGAAGCCGGCGAGACGGAGGGGGCCCGAACGGCGCCAACTGTCACA